>JBLHKG010000421.1:0-3266 GCA_047619835.1 Alphaproteobacteria bacterium | reverse complement strand
TTTACGGCGATGCTGATGGCCGGTCTCGACGGCATTGAGAACAAGATCCACCCCGGCGATCCGATGGACAAGAATCTCTATGATCTGCCGCCCGAAGAGTTGAAGGATGTCCCCACGGTCTGCCACTCGCTAAGGGAAGCGGTAGGCGCGCTCGATGTCGATCGCGACTTCCTCAAGCGTGGCGACGTCTTTTCCGACGATCAGATAGAAGGCTATATCGGTCTCAAATGGGAAGAGATCTACCGCTTTGAACACGCACCGCATCCGGTTGAATTCGAGATGTATTACAGCTCGTAATATTGGTCTTTCGACCTAAAACGCCGCCCTCGTCCTCCCCGGACGGGGGCGGTTTCTTTTGGAAAACCTCTTACCGATCCAGCCGTTGGTCGACGGGGCGGGGATTGCGCTTTTCGTCCAGCGCAACAAAGGTGAAGAGACCCTCGGTCACCTTGATTTCCGGTCCACCGTGTCGAGCCTGAACCCAGGCGGAAACCTGAACCGTAAGCGACGTATTCCCTACCCGAACGACCTCGCCAAAACAGCTCACCACGTCACCGACCGCTACCGGCCGGTGAAACTCGATCTTATCAACTGCGACAGTCGCCACGCGCCCCCCTGCCCTCTGGTACGCGATGCTGCCCCCCGCCATATCCATCATGGACATCAACCAGCCGCCAAAAATATCACCACTTGGATTGGTATCAGTGGGCATCGCAATGATACGAATGGCTGGATCGGCATTTGGCGGCCCGGTGCGATCAGCAGCAGGGTCAGGTGGCGGGTCGGGTATCAGTTCAAGCATGGGACATCGTCACCGATTGTTCACATAATTAACGCATAATGCTCAAGATGATGTAGTTGAATGTAAATCATCTACAGCATATTGTCAGAAATAGTCTTCAAACATCGTAGTGCAGGTTATCAGACATGGCTGCCGACGCTAAGCGCGTGACAAAAAACGACGATTCATACTCCGCCCGCGATATCGAGGTGCTGGAAGGGCTTGAACCCGTAAGGCGTCGACCGGCGATGTATATCGGTGGCAGCGACGAACGGGCGATGCACCACCTCGCCGCCGAACTGCTGGACAATTCGATGGACGAGGCCGTGGCGGGTCACGCGAGCTGGATCGATCTCGAACTCGCAGCCGACGGCACGGTTACCGTGCGCGATAATGGGCGGGGGATTCCGGTCGATACACACCCCAAATACAAGCCTAAATCAGCCCTTGAGGTCATCATGACCACGCTGCATTCGGGCGGTAAATTCTCCAATAAATCCTATGCCACGTCGGGCGGGCTCCATGGTGTCGGCATCTCGGTGGTTAATGCGCTGTCGGACAGGCTGACGGTCGAAGTCGCCCGCGAGAGGACCCTCTGGGTCCAGGAATATTCGAAGGGCGCCCCAACGAGCAAGCTCAAGAATATGGGGGAGATCAAGAACCGTCGCGGAACGACTGTTCGCTTTCACCCCGATCCCGAGATCTTTGGCTCAAGCGCGACATTTCGCCCGGCGATGCTCTATCGCATGGCGCGCTCCAAAGCCTATCTCTACAGGGGCGTCGAAATCCGTTGGGCCTGCGAATCGAGTCTGATTAACGACAAGGACGATACCCCCGATAAAGCAACGCTGCATTTTCCCGGCGGGCTGAGCGATTTTCTGGCCAGCGAGCTGGCGGACCGGGAAACGATCATCCCCACGCCATTCGCAGGCGAGGGAAAGCTCAACGGCAAAGGCGGGCGTGTTGAATGGGCGATCGCATGGCCGGAAGACGGCGACGGTGCGATGAGTTCCTACTGCAATACGGTTCCGACACCTGAAGGGGGCACCCACGAAACGGGATTTCGAACCGCATTATCAAAAGCGCTCAAATCCTACGCGGAACTGGTCGCCAACAAGCGGGCATCCATTATCACGCCGGAAGATGTTGTCGGCGGCTCGTGGGGTGTGCTCTCCGTGTTTGTTCCCGATCCCGAGTTCCAGGGCCAGACCAAAGAGAAGCTGGTAACGGTCGGTGTTGCGAGAAACGTCGAAAATTCGATCAAGGATCATTTTGATCACTTTTTGTCGGGAAACCCCGGGGCCGCGAAGATATTACTGGAACGCATCATCGAACGGGCGGAAGACAGACTACGGCGGCGTCAAGCACGCGAAACAGCGCGCAAAACGGCGACCCGCAAACTTCGTCTTCCGGGCAAACTTTCAGATTGTGCGCTTGGCAACGCGAGCGGAACCGAGCTGTTTCTGGTTGAGGGTGATTCAGCCGGCGGCTCCGCCAAACAGGCCAGAAACCGCAAAACCCAGGCAGTGCTCCCCTTGCGCGGCAAGATCCTCAATGTCGCCAGCGCCACATCGGATAAAATGAGGGCAAACCAGGAACTTAGCGATCTGACCCAGGCACTTGGCTGCGGTATCGGCGCCAGCTACGACGATGAAAAACTCCGCTATGAGCGCGTCATTATCATGACCGATGCCGATGTCGACGGGGCGCATATCGCGGCTCTGCTCATGACATTTTTCTTCCGTGAAATGCCGGTGTTGATCGAAAATGGTCACCTCCACATTGCCCTTCCACCGCTCTACCGAATTACCCAGGGAACGACGAGCATGTACGCGATGGATGACAAGCATCGCGAATTGCTGATCGCAGAACATTTCACCGGCCGCGGAAAGATCGATATCAGCCGTTTCAAAGGGCTGGGCGAGATGCCGGCCGCGCAGCTCAAGGAAACCGCCATGGACCCGGAAAAACGAACACTTCTGCGGGTTACCATCCCCGATGCAGCCAATGCCGCCCAGGAGGCTAAGCGCACCGCCACTCTGGTTGAGGATTTGATGGGACGCAAACCCGAGCGGCGCCTCGCCTTTATTCAGAAGAACGCGCATTCAGCGATCGGGAATTTGGACGTCTAGTTCGACAAATATGGTTGGTCGCTGACCAGTTCCGCCATACATTTCAAACGTTGAAACAGAAGAGTGTCGTTACCACGTCTTAGAGGTAAGTTTTCTCGGTGTGGGTGTCTCGCCATGTATTTTCCAAGATTTGTGTCACTCGTGGTCGCGCTGGCGACCGCTGGCTGCGGAAACCTCGTAATTGTCCAGGATGATCCGGGCCCACGCAGCAGCTATTTCATCGGCGATCTCGATTACGCCACGCGTAACGGCGCCATAGAAACAATTGTCGTCGGCAACCCGTTCGGCACCGCCAAGAATGAGTTCGACAAACTGGTCGTAAGCCTCATGAAACATCAGAACCGCGGCATACC
>JBLHKG010000420.1:0-3269 GCA_047619835.1 Alphaproteobacteria bacterium | reverse complement strand
ATCCCGATGGTCGCCCTGTTCGGCCCGCTGTTTTTTGAAATGTATGACGACGATCAGGCGCCCGATCAGGTGCCGCCGGGCGACAGCCTGGCACGCTATGGCGCCAATATGCGCCCGGTCGGCCAGGCCTGGACCAAGAAGGAATCGCCGATCTTCAACTACCCCTATGAACGCTCGCGCGATGCGCTGGAGCAGCTGCGCGCCGGCGCCGAGTGGGACCCGTGCTGCGGGCTCAAGCTGCAATATGTCAATCCGACGACGGGCGAGAGCGCGATGCCGACCATCTCGACTTTCCTGCAGCTGCTGCCCAAGGGCTTCAAGGGCGAGACCTGGCGCACCACCGAAGGGCTGGTCTATTCCTGCACCGAGGGGTCCGGGCGCGTGATTGTGCAGAAGGGCGAAGAGACCATTACAATGGACTGGAAGGAACAGGACATTTTCTGCGTGCCCTGCTGGATGCCGCATCGATTAGAGGCCAGCGAGGATGCCGTGCTGTTCAGCTATTCCGACCGGGTGGCGCAGGAAAAATTCGGCATCTGGCGCGAAATTCGCGGGACCGCCTGAGAATATTAGAGAAGGAACAGCATTATGTTTGCACGGCTCAATCACATTGCGATCTGCACCGATCACTACGCCATCAACGCCAAATTCTACGAAGCACTGTTCGGGCTTCGCACCGCCAAGAATTCACGCCCGGCGCGCGCCTGTGTGGTCAGCGATGGAGTGGTCGGCATGAACATCATCCCGCGCCGGGAAGGCCGGACCAGCGGGCTCGATCATTTCGGTCTTGAGGTCGAGGATATTGAGGAAGCCCGCTCCCGTGTCGCCAAGTTCGACCCCTCGATCTCGCTACTCAAGCGCCCGCCGGTGCGGCCGTTTGCGGCCTATAGCGCGCATGATCCGGATACCAACATCTTCGATCTGTCGGAAAAGAAGATGCAGAAGGATGTCTATTCCGAAGGCGCCGATGAGACGACGCGCAAGTTCAGCCATTTTGCGCTGCGCACCCGCAATGCCGAACGCTGCGCCGAGTTTTATTCCGAAGTGTTTGAGCTGAACCTGCTGAATAAAAAGACCGATGATCCCAACTATTACCTGTCGGACGGGCGCATGACGCTCGCCATCCTGCAATGGCGGATGTCGGATTATGCCGACATGGACCCGCAGCGCCTCGGCCCCGATCATATCGGCTTCACGGTCGAGAGCATCGATCAGGTCAAGGCGGACCTTGAGGATCTGACCGGCCAGAACCCGCATATGCGCATCCGCGCCCTCGGCTACGGCAAGGAAGGCGAGGCCCGGCTCAATCTGTTCAAAAGCTGTCCGCTCGGCAGTTTCCACATTACCGATATCGAAGGCGTCTATATCGATATATCCGAGGCGTGATCCGGCGCGGGTCTGCAGCGTGAGCTTTCTCCGAAACAGCTGGTATGTCGCGGCGTGGGACCATGAGGTCACGCGCGGAAAAATGATGCGCCGCACCCTGCTGGGTGAGCCGGTGGTGCTGTATCGCGACGAGGCGGGCGTGCCGCTGGCGCTGGCCGATCGCTGCTGCCACCGTCATGCACCACTATCGAAGGGGATGCTGTTCGGCGATATCGTTGAATGCCCCTATCACGGATTCCGCTATGACCGGACCGGCAAATGCATCGCCATCCCGGGGCAGGATTCTGTGCCCGACAGCGCCTTTGTGCGCGCCTATCCGATGGTCGAACGGTATCGCTGGCTGTGGATCTGGATGGGCGATCCGGCGCTGGCCGACCCGGATCTGATCGAGGATTTCCACTGGATGGACGACCCCGACTGGCGTCATGCCGGGGAGCGGCTGGAGCTAAAAGCCAACTATGTTTTTCTGATAGAGAATCTGCTCGATCTGTCGCATCTGTCCTATGTTCACAGCACGACGCTCGGCACTCACAAGGTGGCCGAAACGCCGATGGATTTTGAGGAGTTCGAGCGCGGCGTCCGCGTGACGCGCTGGATTCTCGATCATCCCGCGCCGCCGTTTTTCCAGAAGGCGGGTGATTTCGGCGTGGAGGAACCGATGGATCGCTGGCAGATCATCGACTGGACCGCGCCGTCCTTCGTTCGGCTCGATGTCGGTTGTGCCCGCGCCGGCACCGGCGCGCCTGAGGGCGACCGCAGCCAGGGCATCTCACTCCGCAACATGAACGCGATCACGCCCGAGACCGAGACGACGACGCATTATTTCTGGGCGACGGCGCGGAACTTCAAGCTCGATGACCGCTGGATGACCGATCTGGTTTATGACAACGTTCATACCGCTTTTTTGGAGGATATCGACATCCTTCAGGCGCAGCAGGAAAATTTCGAGACCAACCCCGAGGCGTCCCGCGTCAATATGCGTCACGATGCCGGCGGTATTGCCGCGCGGCGCAAGCTCGAAGCGCTGATCGCCGACGAGCAGGCGGTGCTGAGGAGCGCGGCGGAATGATGCGGCTCATACGGCAATCATGAAAGCGTCCTCTATCGCAATTGTCGGGTGCGGGTTTGGCGGCATCGCGCTGGGCATTGCGCTGCGCAAGGCGGGGATCGAGGGTTTCACGATCTATGAGCGGGCCGATGAGATCGGCGGGGTGTGGCGCGACAATATCTATCCCGGTGCGGCCTGCGATGTGCCGTCGCGGTTCTACTGCTTTTCCTTCGAGCAGGAATTCCCGTGGACCTCGCTGTGCGCGCCGCAATCGCAGATTTTCGAGTATTTGAAACATTGCGTCGAAAAATACGATCTGGCGCGCCATATCCGTTTCGGTGTTGAGATTACCGAGGCGGCGTTCGACGCGCAGAAATGGACGCTGAAGACCGCCGCGGACGATGCCATCGTCGCCGATGTGTTTGTCTCCTCCGTCGGGCTGTTCAACCGGCCGAAGATCCCCGAGATCACCGGGCGGGAGGATTTCGCCGGGACGCAATTCCATTCCGCACGCTGGGACGCCGCTTTCGATCCCGCCGGCAAACGGGTCGCGGTGGTCGGCACCGGCGCCAGCGCGATCCAGTTCGTGCCGGCGATTGCCCCCGATGTGGCTCAGCTTTTCGTCTGTCAGCGCACGCCGCATTTTGTCGGTGCGATTGGCGGGCGGACGGGTGAGCTCGACGACGGCACCTGGCTGTCGCGGCGGCTCGACCGGTTCAAGCTGTTCCGGCAGTTCGAATCAGGCACCAGACGGCGGGCATCAAAGCGCCTGACCGCAAAGGCGCAGGCGGCATTCCTCGCCCATCTGGGGCGCGCCGTGCCGGACGAGGAATTG
>JBLHKG010000419.1:0-3285 GCA_047619835.1 Alphaproteobacteria bacterium | reverse complement strand
ACGGCTTGGCGACAAAGCCGAAATCGTCCTTGGTGTTGGATTTCCAGTAACCGCCATGGAAGAATACATGCACCGGCCTCGGGGCGACGGCGTCGCCGTGATAAATGTCGAAAAAATCGGTCGGGCCCGGCCCGAACCGATGGTCGAGCAGATTGCGGAAGGAACTCTTTGCCTCATCCGAACCGGCGGTTTGAGCCGCCTTGCATTTTTCCGTATCGGGCACCTTGCCCCGGTTGTTATATTCCCAATCGAGGGTTTTCTGATCGTAAGTACGAAAAACGGCGTCTGGCATGAGATCCTCGGAATGGTTCTTAATCGGGAAATATAAATCTAGATCACATAGTGTAGTTGCGGCGCGCATTCGGGTCAAAACGGATCATATTGACCATCGCCGTGAATGTGGGACAATGCCGTATTCCGTTCAAAGGGAGATTAATTTAAATGGCATCGAAAAACGATCCGGGGCGCGGCTATCACGATATCGGCGGGCTTGAGAGCGGGCCGATAGAGCTCGCGACGACCGATATGAAACCGTGGGAAAAGCTGTCGACGGCGATCAGCAATTCGCTCGGCAAAGCGGGGCGTGGATTTTTCGTCACCGATGAATCCCGCCGCGCGCGCGAGCAGATGGGCGACCCGCCCTATAGCGATCTCGGCTATTTTGAACGCGCGACGGAATCCATGAAGATCGTCCTGCTTGAAAAGGGGCTTTTGACCGAGCAGGAGCTTGAGACCCGGATGAAGGAGATCGAGCAGCGTATGGCGGAGGCACGCACATGAGCGCTGCCTATAACTCTGGCGACAGGGTACGGGTCATTACGACCCATCCCCCCGGTCATCGGCGGACGCCCTATTACATCCGTGGCAAAATTGGCGAGATTGAGCGCGTGTGCGGCGCCTATCCCAATCCCGAGGAACTTGCTTACGGGTTCGATGGATTGCCGAAAAAGACGCTCTATCGGGTTCGCTTCCGGCAGAAGGAGGTCTGGCCGGAATATAACGGGCCGGATGCCGATACCGTCGATGTCGATATTTACGAACACTGGCTACGCCCGGCCTGACGGCCCGCGCGGAAGGAGAAGGCAAAATGGCAGACGAACGCGGCACAGAGCATGATCATGATCACGGCGATCACGAACATTTGCACGACCATGACCGGACGTTTCAGCCCGACATTGAGGATACCCCCCCCGGTCGTTATGAGCTGATGACCTATGCAATCCGCGAATTGCTGATCGAAAAAGGCCAGCTGACCGGCGACGAAATTCGTCTATCGACGGAAAAAATTGATAGCTGGGAACCGGGGCAGGGCGCCCGAATTATTGCCCGCGCCTGGACAGATCCGGAATTCAAACAACGACTGCTAGCCGATGGTAACGCCGCCCTTGCTGAATTCGACATCGATTCCGGCGGGGCCAAAATGACCGTGGTGGAAAACACCGACAAGGTGCAGAACGTCATCGTGTGTACCTTGTGTTCCTGCTATCCGCGCGCCGTGCTTGGCCTGCCGCCCGACTGGTACCGCTCGAAAAGCTACCGCTCGCGTGTCGTGATCGAGCCGCGTCAGGTGCTGACCGAATTCGGCACCCATATTCCCGACGATATGGCAGTCCGCGTGCATGACAGCCTGGCTGATCTGCGCTATCTGGTGCTGCCGCGCCGACCGGAAGGCACCGAGGGCTGGAGCGAGGATCAACTCGCCGCCACCGTGACTCGCGATACCATGGTGGGGGTCGCAAACCCGGTCGTGGCTTCCGGGGCCTGATTGACCAACGGAATTTTAGACCATGCCTGATGATCTGATCGGCGCATCGCTTCGCCGCGTCGAGGATTATGACCTGCTGACCGGCGCGGCGTCGTTTGTCGATGATTTGCAGCTCGACGGGGTGGTGCAGGCGGCGTTTGTCCGAAGCGCCTATGCACATGCCCGAATCGACGCAATCGATGTGTCGGCGGCGCGAGAAGCGCCGGGCGTCATCGCCGTCTATACCATCGATGATTTAGGCGATGTGGTGAGCCAGGACCGCGTGCCGGAAAACTTTCCGAAACCGCCGCCGCGCGATGAGGTTGGGCCCTATATCCTCGCCCGCGACGAAGTCTGCTATGTCGGCGAAGCTGTCGCGGTCGTGATCGCGGAAAGCCGCTATCTCGCAGAAGATGCGGTTCAGCTGGTTGTTGTCGATTACACTCCGCTGCCCACGCTTGGCGATCCGCGCGATTCGGCGGCGGCGGGCGCGGCCTTCGTTAATCAGCGTGCAGGCCAGAATGTCTTCGGCAGCTATACGATTGCGCATGGCGCGGTGGATCCCGCCTTTGCGACAGCGCCGCATGTTGTGTCGGCCAGCCTGCGCCAGCATCGCGGCTGTTCACTGCCGATGGAGTGCCGTGGCTCGGTGGTGCGCTATGATCCGCGCCGCAAGCGTCTGACCATGTGGAGCTCTACCCAGGCGCCGCATTCGGACAAAAGCATTCTGGTGTGTCTGCTGGGGCTGGCCGAAAGCGATGTCCGGGTGATTGTCCCGTCGGTCGGCGGTGGATTTGGCCCGAAATTGCTGTTTTATCCCGAGGATGCCGCGATTGCCGCTGCTTCGGTCAAGCTGGGCCTGCCGGTCAAATGGATCGAGGACCGCCGCGAAAATATTCTCTGCACCACGCAGGAGCGCGAGCAGTTCTGGGAGGTTGAGATGGCGGCCGATCAGGACGGTCATATTCTCGGTCTGCGCGGCAAACTGTTCCATGATCAGGGGGCCTATACCGCCCGCGGCGCGAATATTCCGTATTCCTCCGCTACCACAATCCTCGGCCCCTATATCGTGCCGACCTATCGGATGGATGTGGTGATTGCCCATACCAACAAGGTGCCGGCCACATCGATGCGAGGCGCCGGCCATCCGCAGGGCAGCTTCACCATGGAACGGCTGCTCGACCGGGTGGCGGCGGCAACCGGAATTGACCGGGCGGAAATCCGCAGCCGCAACATGATTGCGCCCGAGGCCATGCCCTACGAACAGCCGCTGAAGACCCAGGCGGGGCAAAAGATCGTCTACGACAGCGGCAACTATGCCAAATGCCAGGCCGATCTGCTGGCGGCAATCGATTATGACGGTTTCCCCGCGCGTCAACGCGCCGCCCGCGCCGATGGGCGCTTTCTCGGTATCGGACTTGCCAATTACGTCAAACCGACCGGACGCGGACCGTTTGAGACCGGGCTGGTACGCATCGGCACGTCCGGCAAGGTGATGGTCTATACCGGCGGCGTCGCGATGGGGCAGGGGTTTCATACCG
>JBLHKG010000418.1:0-3285 GCA_047619835.1 Alphaproteobacteria bacterium | reverse complement strand
CTGCATGACGTGCTCCGCGCCAATGATCGGCGGGTGACGATCGAGGAAATCCAGAAGCGCGTCGCCGAGCATTTCAATATCCGCTTTGCCGATATGCACTCGGCCCGGCGGGCCCGTGCAGTTGCCCGGCCAAGGCAGGTCGCGATGTATCTCGCCAAGCAGTTGACCTCTCGTTCGCTGCCTGAAATCGGCCGTAAATTCGGCGGACGCGACCACACCACCGTGATGCATGCGGTGCGCAAAGTGGAAGAGTTGCGCCAGGCAGATTCGTCGTTTTGCGAAGATGTTGACCTGCTGCGCCGTCTGCTAGAGGGATAATCCCGGTTTTCTGCGGTTTTTGAGTGTTTTTGTGGATTGCGAAAACGCCCTCTAAACCCCGTGCGGCCTCCGCTCCAAAATGTTACAATTCCCCCGTCCGGCGGTTGGTTTTCTGTGTTTGGAAAGCTTTTCTCCCCGTCAGAATCCTGGGTAAACTTCCGCGCGGGATTCAGACAGCTACCGGATGTGCGCCTCTGCAGAAGAATCAGGCGCTACGGATCAAAAAATCCGGGCGTTGACGGCAAGTTGAAGACAGTACGGAGACTATCAATTACCGGTCCTGGAACCGCCGTTTGACTGCCCTGAGATTGGACTTCTCCGAGATTGGACCTCATAAACGCTATGAAATTTACCATTGATCGCGACGCCCTCCTTAAGTCCCTGACCCACGTCCAGAGTGTGGTCGAACGTCGAAATACCATCCCGATCCTCTCAAACGTCCTGCTGCGGGCCGATGATGACGGTGTCCAGCTGACCGCGACCGATATGGATATCGCGGTGGTCGAACGGGTGCCTGCCGAGGTGTCGCAGAAAGGCGCGACGACAGTGTCGGCGCATACAATCTTCGACATTGTCCGCAAGCTTGAAGATGGTGCACAGGTCGAACTCGGCGGCGGTGCTGAAGAAGGCCAGATCGCGCTTCGATCCGGTCGCTCGACGCTCAAGCTATCGACGCTGGCGAGCGAGGATTTCCCCGCGATGAGCGATGACGACATGCCGCACAGCTTTACTGTGCCGGCGGCTCAGCTCTGCAAGCTGATCGATCGCACCCGGTTTGCCATCTCAACCGAGGAAACCCGATATTATCTGAACGGCATCTATTTGCATGCCGCGGATGGCGACGACGGCAGGGTGCTCCGCGCGGTCGCAACCGATGGACACCGGCTGGCCCGGATGGATGTGTCGATGCCTGACGGGGCCGACGGTATGCCCGGTGTTATCGTGCCGCGTAAGACCGTCACCGAACTGCGCAAGTTGATCGATGAAGTCGATGACGACGTTTCGGTTGCCCTGTCGGATACCAAGATCCGCTTTTCGGTCGGCACGGTGCTGCTGACATCAAAGCTGATCGATGGCACGTTCCCGGATTATGATCGGGTCATTCCGGTTGGCAACGATAAATACATGGAAGTGGCCTGCCATAAGTTCGAACGCGCGGTCGATCTGGTGTCGACGATTTCGACCGAGAAATCGCGGGCGATCAAGCTGAGCCTTGGCGAAAACTCGCTGGTGCTCTCGGCGACCAGTCCAGACGCGGGCAGTGCGACCGAGGAACTCGAAGTCGAATATAGCGACGAACCGCTCGAGATCGGTTTTAATTCCAAGTATCTGATTGATATTACCCAGCAGATCAAAGGTGACAAGGCGCGCTTTGCGCTGTCGGATTCGGCGTCACCGACCCTGGTACGCGATCTGACGGATGCTGGTGCGCTCTACGTCCTGATGCCGATGCGCGTCTAGGGGGCGGAGCCCTGCAAACGCCTCACGCCCTTATCCTTGACTCCGCCCGGCTCGTTGCCACGGCCGAAGATCGGGCGCCCAGTCAAATGGGCAGGATCTCGGTTCGGCGGCTGCGGCTGACCGATTTTCGCTGTTACGAAACCCTGGCGCTTGATCTCGACGACCGGCCGGTGGTGCTCACCGGGCCAAACGGCGCCGGCAAGACCAATTTGCTGGAAGCCATTTCATTCCTTGTGCCGGGCCGCGGCCTCCGGCGTGCCCGACTGGTCGATGTCGCGCGCCGCGTCGCGCCTGAAATTCCGGGCACCCCCACTTCCATTCCAGGACCCTGGGCCGTCGCCGCGACGGTCAATGACGGTTGCGCGGCCTTCGACATCGGCACCGGCCTCTCACCCGAAGCGGGTGTGCCGGGCGGCCCCGGCCGGAGAACGGTGCGGATTGATGGCGCCCCGGCGCGTGGTCAGGTTGCGCTTGGCGAACGTCTGGCGGCGCTATGGCTGACGCCCGATATGCAGCGTCTGTTTACCGAAGGTGCGTCCGGTCGCCGGCGCTTTCTCGACCGGCTGGTGTTTGTTTTCGATCCGGCCCATGCGGGGCGGTTGATGGGGTATGAAAAGGCGATGCGCGAGCGCGCCCGGATGCTGGCCGACGCCGCAACCGCCGGGCGCCGACCGGATTCCCGCTGGGCGGAGGCGCTGGAAGCCGCCATGGTCGAGAAGGGCGTCGCCATCGTCGCGGCGCGCGGCGCCCTGATCCAGCGGCTCAACCCCGCCTGCGCGATGGGGGCGGGACCGTTCCCGGCTGCGGAGATGGCGGTCGAGGGCACGCTGGATGACTGGCTCGCAGCGGGCCCCGCGCTTGAGGCTGAAGACCGGTTCCGGGCCGCCCTGGCGGCGTCACGCCATGAGAGTTCTTTCGTCGGGATTGGTCCGCATCGCAGCGATCTTACGGTTACCCATATCGCCCGGGGCATGCCGGCTTCTCACTGTTCCACCGGTGAACAGAAGGCGTTGTTGATCAGTATCGTGCTTGCCAATGTCCGTCTCCAGTCGCTCGATTCCGGCGTGGTGCCGCTACTCCTGCTGGACGAGGTGGCGGCTCATCTTGATGAGGCGCGGCGGATCGCGCTGTTCGACGAAATCAGTGCGCTCGGCGCCCAGGCCTGGATGACTGGTACCGATCGCCATCTGTTCGCGCCGCTGGGCGATGCCGCGCAGAATTTTTCCGTGTCCGGCGCTGTCGTCGTACCGTCATGAGTGTTTACAAATCAATGTTTCCGAATTTTATTTAACGGACCCGATAAAGTTATGACCCCACCTGCAGACACCCCGCCCGAAAGTCCCGGTGAGAATCCCGGCGAGAATCCCACCGAAATTGGTGCCGAAATTCCAGCCGAAATCCCTGCCGTACCGGAAAAGCTGACCGAGCAAACCGATTACGGCGCCGATTCAATTCAGGTCCTGCGCGGGCTGGATGCGGTCCGCAAGCGCCCCGGCATGTATATCG
>JBLHKG010000417.1:0-3296 GCA_047619835.1 Alphaproteobacteria bacterium | reverse complement strand
GCTCTTTCTTTGCCGCAGCCAATTCACAAGGTAATATCGAGAAGATCCTCTATCGAGAAGGCAATATGTATAGTTCCATAACGCGATCCATACGCGTCACCGTCGAGCCGATATTTCTGGAGGACCAGTCCTCGCCGTCGGATGACCACTATGTCTGGGCCTATCAGGTCAAGATCGAAAATGATGGCGAACAGACAGTTCAGCTGCTGACGCGATACTGGAACATTACCGATGCGATGGGCCGCGTACATGAAGTACGGGGCGAGGGGGTGGTCGGCGAGCAGCCGACCCTGACGCCCGGAGATGCCTTCGAATATACCAGCGGCACGCCGCTCGGAACGCCGTCGGGGATTATGGTCGGCTCTTATCAGGTGCAGACGACAGCCGGCGAGGCATTCGATATCGAAATTCCGGCCTTTTCGCTGGATAGTCCCTATCAGGCACGGCGTCTGAACTGAATTCCTGTCGACGGTCCTAGGAACCGCCGGGCAACGCCCGATACGTAAGGAAAGGATTAATCCATTGGCATCGTCCAAAGGCACGCTACACTCCTCACACAAGCCCCATCTCGCGCCCGAGCGGCCAAGCCGCGACGAAGCGGAGGAAGCTGTCCGCACCCTGCTGCGCTGGGCGGGGGACGACCCCCAACGCGAAGGGCTTCTCGATACGCCCAAGCGGGTAACAACGGCGTTCGGCGAATGGTTCGAGGGTTATGCGACCGATCCGGTAGAAATCCTGTCGCGCACCTTCGAAGAGGTCGAGGGTTACGACGAAATGGTGATCCTGCGGAACGTCCGGTTCGAGTCGCATTGCGAACATCATCTTGCGTCGATCATCGGCACTGCCCATGTCGCTTATCTGCCGAATCAACGGGTAGTCGGGATTTCCAAGCTGGCGCGGCTGGTCGATGCCTATGCAAAGCGGCTGCAAATTCAGGAAAAAATGACGGCGCAGATCGCCAATACGCTGAACGACGTGCTCAAACCAAAGGGCGTCGGCGTGGTCATCGAAGCGACCCATGGCTGTATGACAACGCGCGGGGTTCACAAGACAGGGCTGACCATGGTAACCAGCCAGATGATTGGCGCTTTCCGCGATCACGGCGAAACACGTCGGGAATTCCTGTCGGCGATTGGCAACCCGACCTCAGGGCCGGGTCACACTGGCTGACGGAATGCGATCGGGCAAACGCCCAGATCGGGAAACATGATCGACTATCGGCCCGCCCTGTTCGTCATCGGCATCCTGCTGATGACGCTTTCTGTCGCAATGCTCGCGCCGTTTGCGATTGACGTGATCGATGGGCATCCAGACTGGCAGGTCTTTGCCAGCGCGGCGCTTTTGACGATGTTCGTTGGCGGTGTACTGGTGCTGACCAATCGCTCGCCTATCCGCCGCATATCAATCCGGCAAGCCTTTGTCCTGACAACGGCAAGCTGGCTTTCGCTGACCACGTTCGCCGCTCTTCCCTTCGCCTTTTCAGACCTCAATTTCAGCTATACCGATGCATTTTTTGAAGCGATGTCGGGAATTACGACGACCGGATCCACCGTAATGACCGGTCTCGATCATGCGCCTAAGGGAATTCTCTTATGGCGGGCGCTGCTGCAATGGCTCGGCGGAATCGGGATCATCGTCATGGCGATCGCGGTACTGCCGATCCTGCGCGTCGGCGGCATGCAGCTTTTCCGGGTCGAGGCATTCGAGACACAGGAAAAGGCGCTGCCCCGGGCTGGCGAGATCGCCGCCTGGATCGCCGTCATCTACATCGTCCTGACGGCAATCTGGTGGCTCGGCCTCTGGATGCTGGGTATGGGAGGATTCGATTCTGCAGTGCACGCGATGACAACCATCGCGACCGGTGGATATTCAAGCCATGATGCATCGGTCGGATATTACGACAGCCACAGTATCGAGATCTTCATCAGCATCGGTATGCTGCTGGGCGCGCTACCGTTCTTTTTGTATCTCCGCGTGGTCACCGAAGGGTCCCTGGCCCTTTTCCGTGACTCCCAGGTCAGGTGGTTCCTGATATCCGCTATCGGCTCGGCAGCCATCGTCGCCCTATGGCTTTGGTCCACCCGTGATCTCAGCGTGATCGACGCGCTGGTCAAAGGATCGTTTAATACGATCTCGGTCATAACGGGCACCGGATACACATCGGCGGATTACCAGCTATGGGGCGCCTTTCCGATTGTCCTGCTGTTTTTTCTGATGTTCGTCGGCGGATGCGCCGGATCGACCGCCTGCGGCATCAAAATCTTCCGCTTCCAGGTATTGGCCGCCACCGTCCGCACTCAGTTTCTGCGCCTGCTACAGCCGCATGGTGTATTCGTGCCACACTATAACCGCCGCCCGGTAACCGACGATGTCATCCAGTCGGTCATGAACTTCTTCTTTTTGTTTATTATAACTTTTGCGATTCTTGCCTTCGGCCTTGCCGCCACCGGACTTGATTTCGTCACGGCCGTTAGCGGCGCGGCAACCGCGATCTGCAATGTCGGCCCCGCAATGGGATCGACGATCGGACCGGATGGCACCTTCGCATCGCTGTCGGATACCGCCAAATGGCTGCTGTCCGCCGGCATGATTCTGGGCCGCCTGGAACTGTTCACGGTCCTCGTCCTGTTCCTGCCGTCCTTCTGGCGCGGATAAAAAAGGGGCGGCCCCACGGGACCGCCCCTATTCTTAATCCGTCGCGGAACGGCAATCAGTCGATCTTCGCCGCTTCCTTGTCATGGATCTGGACATTCCCAGTGCCGTATTTTTCGCGCACATCCTTGCGGGTGACATAGTCGATGATCTTGATATCATCTTCATGGCCGGTGCGGTTCCCCATCATGACCATGGGGCCGTCGCCGCTGTTTTCCAGCTGATAAAAACTGCCGCCCTGAATCAACGCCGCCATACCCGGATTCAGCACCTCCTTGCCACCGTCCGGGAAGTGCATCGTGCACTGGCCCTCGAAGCAGATAAAGGTCTGATCGGCGTTATGGCAGTGCAAATCGTCGTGATCGCCGGGATTGGGATAGTAATGCACCCAGGAATGCATCTTGCGTGTGGTGAATACCTTGGTACGCTTCTTCTCGGCGTGCGCAATATCACTTACATTAATGATGTCGATAGCCATGGCTTTGTCCTCCTGTCACTAATTTCCATCGCATTAGCGGCCCCCGATACGTCATCGTCAAGCATAACGCACCGGCCTGGCAGGCTCGCAGCCCCTTCAGCGATTCAACCAAGCGGTGAAATGTTCCAGAATCTGGCGTTCCAGCGAGACGTTGAGATCATTCATC
>JBLHKG010000416.1:0-3301 GCA_047619835.1 Alphaproteobacteria bacterium | reverse complement strand
CGCCACATTTTCTCGATGAAATCCGCAACCGGGTCGGCCTCGCCACCCTGATCGGCCGGCGCGTCAAACTCGCCCGCAAAGGCGGCGAATTCACCGGCCTCTGCCCCTTCCACAACGAACGCACGCCCAGCTTCTTCGTCAATGAGGTCAAAGCCTTCTACCACTGCTTCGGATGCGGGGCTCATGGGGATCAGTTTGGGTTTATTATGCGGACGGAGAATCTGTCGTTTCCCGAGGCGGTGGAGCGGCTGGCCGGGGAGGCCGGGCTTGAGGTGCCGGAGATGTCGCCCGAGGAGCGGCGGCAGGAGAAGACACGGGCGTCGCTGCTGGAAGTGATGGAGGCGGCGTGCAGCTTTTTTGAGCGGTCGCTGCGCGAGCCCGGCGGCCAGATCGGTGCGGACTATCTGGCGCAGCGCGGGCTCGATGCCGAGACCATCGCCCGGTTCCGGCTGGGGTTTGCCCCCGATTCCCGCACGGCGCTCAAGACGGCCTTGCTGGGGGAATCGATCGACGAGGCCTTACTGGTTGAGGGCGGGTTGCTGATCAGGCCGGAGGATTTCAAGCCAGGTACCGATAGCGCGGCCTATGACCGGTTTCGCGGCCGCGTCACCTTTCCGATCACCGACCGGCGGGGAAGGGTGATCGCGTTTGGCGCCCGCGCGCTTAAGCCTGACCAGCAGGCCAAATATCTCAATTCGCCCGACACGCCGCTGTTTCACAAGGGCCAGGTTCTCTACAACATGGCGACCGCCTGGCCGGCGGCACGCGAGGAAAAGCGTCTGGTGGTCGCCGAAGGCTATATGGATGTGATCGCGCTGGTGCGGGCCGGCATCACGGCCGCGGTGGCGCCGCTCGGCACCGCGCTGACCGAAAGCCAGATCGGGCTGCTGTGGCGCATGGATGACGAGCCGATCCTGTGTTTCGATGGCGATACGGCGGGCCAGAAGGCGGCGTTCCGGGCCGCCGAGCGGGCGCTGCCGCTGCTTAATCCGGGCCAGTCGCTGCGCTTTGTCACCCTGCCCGCCGGAGAGGATCCGGATACGCTGATCGCGAAAAGCGGCGTCGCGGCGATGAATGAGCTGCTGGCCGGCGCGCGCGCCCTCGATCAGATGATCTGGGACATGGAGGCCGCCGGCAAGCCGCTCGACACGCCGGAGCGCATCGCCGGGCTCGAATCCCGGCTCGAAGCGCGCGCCTATGCCATTCCGGAAAAAAAGGTGCAATATCAATATCTTGCCGCCTTCCGCGCCCGGCTGCGCGAGGCCCAGTTTCAGGCAAGACAAGCGCAGCGAGGTCCGGCACAAAAAGGGCTGGGTCAGCGAGGCAAGGGTCAATGGCGTCCCGGTGGTAACGGGTCAGGTGGTAACGGGTCAGGCAGGTTCGGGCCCCCCAACCCCGATAGCGGATCGGGCTCGGCGGCGACCTCCAATCTGCATCTTATCGCAGCCCTGCCGGCGGGCTCGGCCGAAAGGCGCCGCGAGCAGGCCCTGCTGGGAACCCTGATCCGGCGCTGGCCGCTGCTGGATGAATTCGCGGAAACCCTTGGTACGCTTGAGTTTTCTGATCCCGATCTGGCGTATTTGCGGCAGGAAATGCTGGCCCTCTATGCCGCGACGCCGGACCTTGACACGGACAGTGTGAGACGCCATCTGAAGGAGACCGGATGTTCCGATGCGCTGGACGCGGCTTTTGCCCCGGATGCGCAAATTCATGCGGTGTCGCGGGTTTCCGTCGAGGGTGTAACGCCTGACGATAACCCGGGCGGCGGCAACGAGACGGCCTCCGGCAATGAGACCGCCTCAGCCGGTGATACAAATGCAGTGCGGGCGGCGGCGCGCGCCGGAATTATTGAGCTGATACAGGGGATCCGGCTGGCCGACGCCCAACGCCGATACGGGGAAGATCCGAGCGAGGAGAATTTCGCCAAATTGCAGGAATGCCGGATGATCGTCTCGGAAAGCCAGCGTCAGAGCTTGTAGAGGGCCACAATTAGTAGAGGTCTAGCCAACAGGGGCCACAGGCTGTAAGAGGTTACCAATTATGGGTTTTTCGCAATGTGCCCTGTGAAACAGTGCAATTATGCTGTATAATTGTAATGAAATTGAAATCTACCCTCAATATTTAACTGACCATGACGACCTCCGGACCTGTAAAAAAATCTGGCCCGGGGAAGAAACCCATCGTGAATTTGGAGCGCGTATAGCGAATGGCCACCAGGACAGCACCGAGAAAAGATAAAGTCGTCGCCCCGGCCGCGATTAAGGCCGCGACCAAGATCGTGACCAAGGCCCCGGTTAAGGCCGTGACCAAGATCGTGGCCAAGGCCCCAGCCAAGGGCGTGACCAAGGCTTCTGCCACGGCCCCGACCAAGGCTTCTGCCAAGGGCGCGACCAAGGCCGTGACCAAGGGCGTGACCAAGGCTTCTGCCAAGGGCGCGACGAAGGCCCCGAGCAAGGCCGCGATTAAGGCCCTGACCAAGGCCGCTGCCAGGATTGCGGAAAAGGCAGCCCTGAAGGGCGCCGAAAAGGCGGCGGAAACGGCGTCTGAAACCGCAGCGGAGAAAGATTCCGAAAAGGAATCCGACGCTCAGGATGGCCCGGTCATCGATTCCGTCGATGCCGCGGTCAAAATGCTGGTCCAGAAGGGCAAGGAACGTGGCTTCGTCACCTATGACGAGTTCAATGCCGCGATGCCGTCCGAGGAAGTTGGCTCCGAGCAGATCGAGGACGTGATGTCGCGCCTGTCGGAGCTCGGCGTCAACGTGGTCGAGGACGAAGAAACCGACGAAGAGGCCAAGCCAAAGGAAGGCGGGTCGAGTGCATCCTCGTCTTCTTCGAGCGATGACGATCTTGGTCGCACCGACGATCCGGTACGCATGTATCTGCGCGAGATGGGCTCGGTTGAACTGCTGTCGCGCGAAGGCGAGATTATTATCGCCAAGCGGATCGAGGCCGGCCGCGAAAAGATGATCAGCGGCCTGTGTGGAAGCCCGCTGACCCAGCGCGCCGTGGTGCGCTGGTATGATGCGCTCAAGGAAGACCTCGTGCTGCTGCGCGACGTGATTGATCTCGACGCGACCTATAGCGGCCCGCCGGTCGATCATTCGATCCTGCGCGACAAATCGCTCGACGTCGAAGTGGAAGAGACCGAAGAAGAGTCGGACGACGACGACGACGATGATGACGGCGCCAACAACCTCTCCATCTCGATGATGGAAGAAGCCCTCAAGCCGCAGGTCTTCGAGATTTTCGGCAACATTGCCGATCTCTATAAAAAGGTCGAAAAGCTCCGTGTGCGCCAG
>JBLHKG010000415.1:0-3310 GCA_047619835.1 Alphaproteobacteria bacterium | reverse complement strand
GACGTCATAGGGAAAGCCATGACTCAAGATGCACGGCCAACCATCCAGTGGCCCATAGTCGTGGAAGGCGACTTCGAGAACACCTGCTGTTACGGCGCCAATTTTCATAGGTTGCGGTCCAATCGTCGTCATCCCAGGGGGTGAGTCTGGTCGCGTCAGTGGCAACAAGCCGACCGAAATTCAATTGTCGTAATATTTCGCCGGATCGACCAGCTCGTTTTCGACCAACCCGTTCAGCGCCGCGTTGGCCATGGCGATACGGGTTTCCTCGGTGCTGGCGCCGATATGCGGCGCGGCGAGGAAGTTGGGGAGATTCAGCAATCGGTCGTTTTGGGCCGGCTCGATGGCGAACACGTCGAAACACGCCCCCATCAGCGCCCCGGCTTCGAGCCGGTCGGCCAGCGCGTCCTCATCGACGATCTCGCCGCGGCAGGTGTTGATCAACACACAGTCGGGGCGCAGCCGTTCCAGCACGTCGCGCGAATAGAGGCCGCGGGTCGAGCGTGTTTTGGGCAGGTGCAGCGTCAGCACTTCCGAGCGCTCCAGCAGCTCATCGAACGACACCGGGGTGACATCGTTGGCGGCGTAGAATTCCGGATAATCCTTTACGTCGCAGGCGAGGATCTCGCAGTTGAACGGCCCCAGCAGCCGCACCAGCTCCTTGCCGATATTGCCGCAGCCATGAATGCCGATTGTCCGCCCGGTCAGCAGCTGGCCATTGCGGTAGCGCGGCCGCTCGCCGGCGCGCATCGACTGGTTCAAGGGCGTGACGAAGCGGAGGCCGGAGATCATGAAGCTGAGCGCGAGTTCCGCCACCGACAGCCGGTTGACGCCGAAACTATAGCCGAACCGCACCCCGTGCTTCTGCAGCGCATCGAAATCAATGGTCTCGCACCCCGCGCCGAACTTGCCGATGATTTTGAGATCGGGCAGCGCGGTGAGCACCCGGTCGGTGATCGGCTCGAACCCGACAATCGCCGCATCACAACCGGTCAGATGAGCGATCAGCACATCCTCGTCGGTGATCCGCTCGCCGTCGCACAGCCGCGCCGCCGGGTAGGCATCGAGCAGCATCCGGCGCAGTACCGGATGGGTACAGATCGTGTTGGCGGAAACACCGAGTTGCCTGATCATAGAGTGAGCTCCCAAAGACAGCGTGGCTTGAACCGGCGCACTGGACCGGCGCACTGGACCGGCGCACGGGACCGGCGCACGGGACCGGCGCACGGGACGGCGCACGGGACCGACGCACTGGACCGGCGCACCGGATTCATGATTACAATCATCATCAGAAAACCTAATCATCATCAAAAAACATGGGGACGCAATCATGGATATCAGACTGGACGGCAAAGCCGCCTTTATCACCGGCGGCAGCGAAGGGCTCGGCAAGGCGATGGCGATCAAATTCGCCGATGCGGGCGCCGATATCGCGATCCTCGCCCGCAGCAAAGACAAGCTCGACGCCGCCAAGGCGGAGATCGAGGCGGCGGGCGGCGGCAAGGTGTGCGCCCTGCCCTGCGATCTGCTGGATGGGGCGGCGACGAAGGCGGCCTTCGCCGAAGCGGAAGGAGCGCTGGGCAAGATCGATATTCTGGTCAATAACGCCGGCACGTCGCGCGCCCTGCCTTTCCTCGACATCACCGAAGAGCAATGGCAGGAGGATTTCGAGCTCAAGCTGTTCGCCGCCGTGCGGCTCGTCCGGCTTGCCCTGCCCGGCATGAAGGAGCGCCGCTGGGGCCGGATCATCAATGTGCTGAATACCGGCGCCAAGGCGCCCCCGGCAGGCGGCGCCCCTACCGCCGTGTCGCGCGCCGCCGGGCTGGCGCTGACCAAGGTGCTGGCCGGCGAGTGTGCGCCGCATAATGTGCTGGTAAATGCGCTGCTGGTCGGGCTGATCAAATCCGGCCAGTGGGAACGGCTGCATCCCCAGCGAAAGCCCGACCTGTCCTACGAAGATTTCCTGCAGGACATGGTCAATTCACGCAATATCCCGATTGGCCGGATTGGCGAGGCGGAAGAGTTCGCCAACATCGCCTGCTTCCTTGCCTCCGACGCCTCCGGCTATATCTCCGGCACGGCGATCAATGTCGATGGCGGCCGCTCTCCGGTGGTTTAGAGGGCGGGGATTTAGGAAGCGGGGATTTAGAGGTAAAAATTGACAGCAATCGCGCCCCGGCTATAGTCCGCGCCGAATCATCCGGGTACGTATTGAAGGTCCGTCACATGTCATCTGCCGAGTCGTCTACCGAGTCACCGCTGGAGCGTTTCAGGGATTTTAACATCGCCTATCAGGGGATGTTCTATCCGATGGAAACCGACCATATGGGGCATGCCAATGTCCGCTATTACAGCCGGGCGTTCAATGAATCCGCCTATTTCACCTTCACCACCGCCGGCATCACGCCGGCCTATATGCGGGACAACAACCGCGGCATGGCGGCGGTCACCGAGAATTATCTCTATCGGCGCGAGATCCTGCCGGGCGATCTGATCCAGGTCCGCACCTGCCTGATCAATTTCACGCCGAAAAGCCTGCATGTCTGGGCGGTGATGATCGATTCCAGCTCAGACGAGATCTGCGCGATCAACGACCAAATCTGCGTATCGCTCGACACCATCGCCCGCAAATCGGCGCCGTGGCCGACGGAAATATATAAAAAGGGCTGCAGTCTGGTACGCGAACGACCGGAAATTTAGCTACTCTGCCGCGCCGGCAATCGCCTTGCGCGCGGCGGCCGCGTTCTGGAACAGATACAGCACGCCGATCACGATACAGGCAACATTGGCGAACACCACCCAGCTGGCCAGCGTGGCGGGCAGCATGGCGCCAAGGCCGAGCGCGGCCAGCAGCACACGCATTGCCGGATTCATTTCTTTAGTCGCGTAGCCGACGAAGGCGGTTGAGATGAAATACACCCCGACACAGGCGGTCGCGACGTCGATCATCGTCGTCTGCCATTCGCCCTGCAGCAGCAAGGTCGGCGAATAGGCGAACAGGAACGGAATGATATAGGCCACCCAGGCGAACATCATTGACCGCATCGCCGTGCGCATCGGGTCCTCGCGCGTCAGCGACGCCGCGGTAAAGGCGCACAGCGCCACCGGTGGGGTAATCATCGACATCATGCCGAAATAGAGGATGAACATATGGGCGGAGATCGGCGCGACACCCGCTTCGGCAATCGCCGGGGCAATCATTGCCGCCAATAGCAAGTAGACCGCCGAGGTCGGCATCCCCATCCCGAGAATGATCGAGGCAAAGGCAGCAATCAGCAGCAGCAGGAACAGGCTGTCACCCGCCTGTTTG
>JBLHKG010000414.1:0-3312 GCA_047619835.1 Alphaproteobacteria bacterium | reverse complement strand
CGGCGATGATCGGCGGCGGCGCCAAGGCCAAACCCGGCGAGGTGTCGCTGGCCCATAATGGCGTGCTGTTTCTCGATGAGCTGCCGGAATTCGCCCGCGCGACTTTGGAGGCGCTGCGCCAGCCGCTCGAATCCGGGCGCGCGGTGGTGGCGCGGGTCAACGCGCATGTCACCTACCCGGCACGGATTCAGCTGATCGCGGCGATGAATCCGTGCCGCTGCGGCTATCTCGACGATGCCGGGCTGGCCTGTTCGCGCGCGCCGCGCTGCGCCCAGGATTATCAGGCAAAGATCTCCGGCCCGCTGTTCGACCGGATCGATCTGCATGTCGATGTACCGGCGGTGAGCCCCGCCGATCTGTCGCTGCCGCCGCCTGCCGAGGGCTCGGACGCGGTCGCGGCACGGGTCGCCACGGCGCGCCAGGCACAGGCCGAGCGCTATTCGGACTCAACCGCAAATTCTGGCGACGGCGCCCCGATCATCCGTACCAACGCAGAAGCCGATGGCGAGACACTCGAACACGCCGCCGCGCCCGATCCGGCAGGCCGCCAGTTACTAACCGACGCCGCGACGCGCATGCATCTGTCGGCACGCGGCTATCACCGGGTGCTGCGGGTCGCCCGCACGCTGGCCGATCTCGACGGGGCAGACAGCGTCAAACGGGTGCATATCGCCGAAGCGCTATCGTGGCGACGGGCTGTTCCGGGACGGTAGGAGAGCACGGGCCATGAACGCCCGGGAGGCGGGGTCAGGCGCCGCGCGAATAAAGTCCGTCGGGCGGCAGCGATCCGCCTTCGAGCATCGGGCCGAGCGGCCGATTGCCGAGAATATGGACGTGGAGATGCATCACCTCCTGATGCGCGTCGCGGCCATGATTGACCAGCGTGCGATAGCCGGTTTTATCGAGCCCGAGAATCCGCGCCGTTTCGCCTACGCCACGCCACAGCCCGGCGATTTCCGCCTCGCTGGCGAGGGCGGTGAAATCGTCCATCGAGACATAGGGCCCCTTGGGGATCACCAGCGCGTGGATCGGCGCCTGCGGGTTTATGTCATGAAAGGCAAGCGCGTGATCGGTCTCGTGGATCCGGTTGCTGGGGATCTCACCCCGCAAAATCTTGGCGAAAATATTGCTGTCATCATACGCCATGATTTTTCCTCATACGTTGCGCCACAAACAAATTCTACTTTTTCCGCGATGCCTTTTCCGCGATGCCGGATGTGCCTTCGCGCCGCGCCAGTTCTGCCCACACGTCATCGGGCGAAATGCCGGCCGCCGCCCACAGCACCAACAGGTGATAGAGCAGATCGGCGCTCTCATAGATCGTCTGATCCTTATCGCCGGTCGCTGCGGCGAGCACGGTTTCGACCGCTTCCTCGCCAAGCTTTTTGGCGACTCCAACGGGGCCTTTAGCCAGCAGGTCGGCGGTGTAGGAAGTCGCCCCATCCTCGCCCCGGCGAGCTTCAATCACTGCGAACAGCCGTTGCAGGACTTCGATATCGGATTTGGTGTCGGTCATTTTATGTCCCCTAAACAGCCCGCACCGCCACGCCGGCCTGTTCCATATGTGCCTTGGCCTCGCCAATGGTGAAGGTGCCGAAATGAAAAATCGACGCCGCCAGCACCGCCGTGGCGTGCCCGTCGCGAATACCGGCAACCAGATGATCGAGCGTACCGACCCCGCCCGAGGCGATCACCGGAATGCGGATCGAATCCGCCACCGCCCGCGTCAGATCGACATCGAATCCCGATTTGGTGCCGTCCCGGTCCATCGAGGTCAGCAGAATTTCACCGGCGCCGAGCGCGGCCATGCGCTGGGCCCATTCGACGGCATCGAGCCCGGTCGCGTTGCGCCCGCCATGGGTAAAGATTTCCCATTTTCCGGGCCCGGTTTGTTTGACATCGATCGCGACGACGATGCATTGCGAGCCGAATTTCTCCGCCGCTTGACGGACGAACTCCGGCGTCGCCACGGCGGCGGTATTGATCGAGACCTTGTCGGCGCCGGCCAGAAGCAGCTTGCGGATATCGTCGATAGTGCGCACCCCGCCGCCGACGGTCAGCGGCATGAAGCATTGTTCGGCGGTGCGGCCGACGACATCGAACAGCGTGTCGCGATTTTCATGGCTGGCGGTGATGTCGAGAAAGCAGAGCTCGTCGGCGCCGGCTGCGTCATAGAGCCGCGCCTGCTCGACCGGATCGCCGGCATCAATCAGATCGATAAAATTGACGCCCTTGACCGTCCGCCCGTCCTTGACGTCGAGACACGGGATGACGCGCATCTTGAGCATCAGGCCGGGCCACCCACCGCCGCAGTGCCGGCCAGCACCGCCAGGGCATCCGCCGGATTGATCCGCCCGTCATACAGCGCCCGCCCACAGATCACGCCTTCGATCCCCGCTTGCTCATGCGATTTAAGCTCCCGCAGATCGTCGAGCGACGACACGCCGCCGGAGGCAATCACCGGCGTGGTCAGCGCAAACGCAAGATCGACCGTCATCTCGACATTTACCCCGCCCATCGCGCCGTCGCGATCGATATCGGTATAAAGAATCGCCGCCGCCCCGCTATCTTCAAAGCGGAGCGCGAGATCAAGCGAGCGCACGCCGGAATCCTTTGTCCAGCCCTCAACCGAGACCATACCGTCGCGGGAATCGATCGCCACCACCACCTTGCCGGGATGCTGGCGGCAGGCTTTGAGGACAAAATCCGGATTGGCCAGCGCCGCGGTGCCGAGCACGATACGGCTGACCCCGGCATCGATCCAGTGATCGAGAGTTTTTTCATCGCGGATGCCGCCGCCGAGCTGGACCGGGATATCGATGGCCTCGATAACCCGGGTCACCACCTCGGCATTAACCGGACGGCCCTCGATCGCGCCGTTGAGATCGACGATGTGCAGCCATTCGCACCCCGCGTCCTGAAACTCCCTGGCCTGGGCGGCCGGATCGGCGTTGAAGATCGTCGCTCGGGCCATGTCGCCGCGCACCAGTCGCACACAGACGCCGTCCTTGAGATCGATGGCGGGAAACAGAATCATGATTTCTTGTCGTCTTTCAGCTCTTGTTTCGGTTCTTGCTTCCGTTCCGGAGGCTCCTTGCGGGCGCGACGCCCGAGAGGCTTGGTATAGTAATGGCCGGCAACGACGCGCCCCTGGACAATCGCATAGTTTGGGTTGGTGCCCCAGCGCTCATAGCCCAGCGTTTCATATAGCTGGATCGCCGCGTCCTGGGTCTCCCGCACGTCGAGATTGATAAATTGCATCTTATGCTGCCGCGCCGCGCGCTCGCAGGTCGCGGTAATCCCCCGCGCCAT
>JBLHKG010000413.1:0-3312 GCA_047619835.1 Alphaproteobacteria bacterium | reverse complement strand
ATGCTGATGGTTCTTCCGTGTATAGGGGGACACCAGGACGATCCGCTTTGCGCCCAGCTGTTTGAGCGCCGCCATGGTTGCCTCTGCCGTAGTGGTTGCCTTGCCGCCGGTGGCGTCGGCGATTGCCCTGGCGATGCGCCTCTCGCCGGCAAGCCCTTCGGCCATCGAGTTCGCGGTGCAGTGAAACGCGATGGGGTTGCATTGGGCATCGGCGAGCATCGCCGCCGCTTCGGCGACTTTCGGCAGTAAATCGTCCAGCGCCATAAAATGCTTGCCCGTCATGCGCAGCCGCGTGGCGTAGGGCACGATGCCGGCGGGTGTATAGCGGGCGGCATGAGGCTCGGCCATGCGGTTGGAAGACGGGATGATCAGCCCGTACCGGGCGCGGACAATATCGGCGGGCTGGTTCATGGCGACGGTCCTTTCGTGACGCCAGTTGATTATGAGGCAATTGTACGGTTTGCCAATCTCTGGTGTGTCCTCCCGGTATTCGATTGCGGAACCGGGGCCATCGGGTAAGATTCGTTCTGTGCCGCGATACGAGACCGGAACATTGCCGGACGGAGCTGGAGACGCCGATGTTCAAGAAATTACTCTTTCTGCCGCCGATACTGATTGGCATCGCCGTTTTGGTCTATATGGCCAGCGGACGCGAGGGGCCGGAAAAAAAACCACTCGCCGAATACGCCCGTACCGTGCGGGTGATCACCGCAGAGCCGGTGCGTCTGGTGCCGCGTGTCATCGGATTCGGTAGCGTCTACCCCGGTACGGTCTGGAACGCCACGGCGCAGGTCGGCGGCGAAGTGGTCCATATCCATCCGGACCTGAAAAAAGGCGCCATCCTGCCTGCCGGTACCGAGATTGTACGGATTTCACCGGCGAACTTCCTGCTAGCTGTCAGCCAGGCGCAGGCCAATATCCGTTCTGCCGAGGCAAAGCTCGCAGAGCTGGAGGTGACCGAAACCAACACCACCGATCTTCTGGCGATCGAGAAGCGCGGTCTGGCGCTGCGCCGATCCGAACTGGCCCGCAAACAAAATTTGCTGAAACGCGGCACGGTTGCGCGCTCGGCGCTGGAGCTTGAGCAGCGCGAGACCCTTGCGCAGCGGAAGAAGGTTCAGGATCTCGAAAACACATTGAGGCTGCTGCCGACCCAGCGTGCGGTGCAGCGGGAGCAGATCGCGGTGTATCGAAGCCAGCTGGACTCGGCCAAGCTCGATCTGGCGCGCACCCGTATCACGCTGCCGTTTGACGCTAAAATCGCGGCGGTTTCAGCCGAGACCAAACAGTACGTTCCAGTTGGTGGCGCGCTGGCAACCGCCGATAGCCTTGATGTCGCCGAGGTCGAAGCGCAAATGCCGATTGCCCAGTTTCGCGCCATGGTTCGGGCCGGCGCTCCCGGTGGCCTGCCTGGCGGGTTCACCCCACAATCTTTCGCCACCATCATGAAATCGTTCGGCTTCACGGCAAAGGTACGCCTGCGTTCCGGCGCCGATATCGTCGAATGGCCGGCGAGATTTGCGCGTATCAGCGATATGGTTGATCCGAAAACACGCACAATCGGCGCCATTGTTGCGGTCGACGGCGCCTACGCCCAGGCCACGCCGGGCAGTCGCCCGCCTCTCACCAAGGGCATGTTTGTTGAGATCGAAATTCAGACACGGCCGCAGGAGGCGATGATCGTCGTGCCCCGGGCGGCGCTTCATAATGGTAGTGTCTATGTTGTAAACGGGAAGAACCGGCTGGAGATTCGACCGGTCACTGTCGGGCTGCTCCAGGGCGATCTGGCCGTGATCGACAAGGGGATCGAGCCCGGCACCCGCGTTATCGTTTCTGATCTGATACCTGCAATTTCCGGTATGCTGTTGACGCCCGAGCCGGATAAGGACGTGCTGGCGCGTTTGAAATCCGGTGCTGCGGGTGGGGGAACTACCTCCGGCGGGACAGCGCGCCAATGATCCGCTATTTCGCGCGCCATCCGACGGCCGCCAACCTCGTTATGATCGCCTTTGTTGTCGCCGGTCTGTTTGCCGCGCCGGGTCTGCACCGCGAAACCTTTCCGCGGGTCGAGCCTAACAAGGTCGAAATTCAGGTGCTCAACCCGGGCACCCGCGCCGAAGACGTCGAAGAGGCTATTTGCCAACGCATCGAAGACGCGATCGATGGGATCGACAATGTCGACGAGGTCACCTGCGAAGCGCATGAGGGGCGTGCCCGGGCGATCATCAAAATGGACGAAGGCGCTGATTTCAACCAGTTTACCACCGACGTGCGCACCGAAATCGATGCGGTTACCGATTTCCCCGATCAGGCCGAACGGCCGGTCGTCAGACAGCTTGGCCGGACCGATTTCGTGGCGACCGTCGCGGTCACCGGGGCGGCTAGCAAACCCGATCTCAAGGCATATGCCGAAAATTTGAAAGACCGCATGCTGCGTTTCGGTGGTATCCCCAAGATCGAGATCAAGGGGTTCTCTGATCACCAGATCAGGATCGAGCTGCCCGATGCGGTGATACGGCAGTACGGCATCAGTATTTCCGACGTGGCCCGCGCCATCCAGCGCCAGAGCCTCGATCTGCCGTCCGGCACGCTTCAGACCCGCGCTCAGGATCTGCTGATACGCGTCGCCGACGAGCGCAAGACACCGGATGACTTTCGCGATGTGATCGTGGTCGCTGCCGCCGGCGGAGGGCAGATCCGGCTGGGCGATATCGCTCGCATCACCGACCGCTTCGATCTTGACGAATCAAAAGTGCTGTTCAACGGCAAGCCGTCCGCCATTCTCGATATTACAAAGACGGAAACCGACGATACACTCGCGGTGATCGATGCCGTCAACGCCTTCCTCGCGCGCGAACGTCAGACCGCCCCGCCCGGTATCGAGATGGTCGTCACCAACGATATTTCGTCCATCGTGCGCGACAGGTTGCGGCTGCTTCTGGTCAATGGCGGTCAGGGGCTGGTTCTGGTGATGCTGGTTCTGTGGCTGTTTTTCGGTTTTCGCTATGCCTTCTGGGTCGCGGCCGGCCTGCCGGTGTCGTTTCTCGGCGCTCTCGTCCTGATGGTGGCGGTTGGCTACACCATCAACATGCTCACCATGGTCGGGTTGTTGATCGTCATCGGCCTGCTGATGGATGATGCGATTGTCATCGCCGAAAATGTCGCCACCAAGCGCTCCGAAGGCCTGGCGCCGCTCGACGCGGCGATTGAGGGCGCGCAGCAGGTGCTGCCGAGTGTCTTCGCATCCTTTGCGACGACCACCTGCATCTTTGGCTCACTGGCCTTCCTCAAAGGCGATATAGGCCAGATCCT
>JBLHKG010000412.1:0-3323 GCA_047619835.1 Alphaproteobacteria bacterium | reverse complement strand
TGGCCAGCGAGGCCACCATCGCGCGATTGGCCGCCTGATCGAAGAACCAGCCGGTCTTCTGACCGCCGCTCATATCGACGCGGAACGTGACGCCGCCCTCGATCAGGGTTTGCGGAGCGGCGGGTTCATCGCCCACCCAGCGTGTTTCTTCGGTGAGGCCCTCCAGCTTGCGGGACGGGCCCTCATTCTTGAGCAGTATCGCGGTGGGTGAAATCACCGCCTGCAGTGCGGCGTGCAACTCGTCCCAGAGAAGCTCCATGCCGGCGGCATTGATCTGTACCACGAGAAAATCGTTGTAGCGGTCGACGATCAAACCTGGCAATCCGTCGGCCTCGGAATGGACCAGCCGGTAATAGGGCGCCGTGTAAAGCCGCTCTCGCAGCGCAAGCGCCGCCCTCAGGCGGCTTTCAAGCAGGGCGCCATCTATCATCGCGCCACCGCGGCTCACGATGCGCCCCGCTATAAGCGAATGGGGATTGAAGAAACCGGTTCCCATAATTTCGGCGCCCGCATCGACAAACTTGACAATCGTACCGGGTGTCAGGGCTTTCGCCTCCGGGGTCATTTCCAGCTCGTTGGAAAAAATCCAGGGGTGACCCGCGCGAACCCGCCGCTGCTGGCCTTTTTTCAGTATGATTTCAGGCAGCTTTTTACTACTCATTGGAATTCTCTTTCTTCCGCGTGCGATGTTCTCGCCACGTGATGTAATAGGTAGAGCTAAAAATAATAACCGCGCCGGCCCACACCCAGATATCCGGCTTCTCTAGATATAGGATAAAGCCGAACAGGGCGGCGATTGGTAGTCGCAGAAAGTCGAACGGCATCACGAAACTCGCATCGGCGGCGGTAAAGGCGCGAATAATACAAAAATGAGCCAGATAGCCGGTGACCCCGAGCAATATGATCGGGATCGCGTCTTCAAGGAGCGGAGTCTTCCAGACGAAGGCGGCGGGGATCGCCGAGATCGGTATGAAAATCAATGACATATAGAACAGCACGACATTGGGGTGCTCGGTACGTGACAGCGCTTTGGTCGACACTTGAGAGGAGGCATAGAACACGGCCGACAGGATAACCGCGATGGTCCCCGGGCCGATAGCGACAAAGCCAGGCCGGATAATCAGCAGCGCTCCGAGAAGGCCGGTCGCTGTCGCCGCCCAGCGATGCGCGCCAATTGTTTCGCGCAGGAATATAGCCGCCAAAACGAGAGTGAACAGCGGCACGGTGAATTGCAGGGCCGAGAGATCGGCGAGTGGCACCAGCGTGACGCCGACAAACCAGCCGATATTGCCGCAATAATGGATTGTATTGCGAAATATATGCAGCTTGAGACGTTGTGTCTGCAGGTCGATCATGCCAACCCGGATCGCCCAGGGTAGAATCAGCAGAAAACTGACAATACTGCGCAGCAGGATCATCTCCAGCACGTTGTACCGCGACTGAAGATGGCGGATGACGAGGGCAAGCAGAGTCAGAAACAGGCCACCCATCACCATCCAGATTGCCCCGCGGGCGGTTCCGGGCAGCCGGTTGAAGGCGTGTTGGAGAGGTGACAGCAGGGTCATATGTGTTTAGCCGGTTTCCGCCCGGTCAGTCGCCCAACGCGACACCTTCGCGGCGCGGATCCGCGCCGCCTTCGAGACCTCCGGGATGGACCCTGATGCCGTGAAGCCCGCTGGTGCGCGGTCGAATGTGGATCTGATGGCCCAACGCGCGCAGCGCCGGCGCGATCTGCTCGAGGGATGTCCCCTTTTCAAGTTCGGTCTTGCGATTGCGGTTCACGAAGTTCGGTAGCGAAATTGCTTCCTGCATCGTCATCTTCCAGTCGAGCGCGCCGATCAGCGTCTTGGTGACATAACCAATAATGCTCGATCCACCGGGAGAGCCGATCGTCAGGACCAGATTGCCCGTTGCATCCGTCACAATGGTCGGTGACATCGAGCTTCTTGGCCGTTTGCCGGGTCCAGGCCGGTTGGCGATTTTTTGGCCATGGCGCTCCGGACGTGACGAAAAATCGGTAAGTTGGTCGTTGAGCATGAAACCGCCCACCATCAGGCGCGATCCGAACGGCATACCGACGGTGGTGGTCATCGACACGGCGTTCCCCGACCCGTCAACCACGCTGATATGGCTGGTTGAAATGGGTCGTTGCTCCCCGTCGTCAGGCGCCCCGTCGCGACCGTCAGCCGCTTGGCCGGGCTGGCGCGGCGGCGCGCCGGGAAAAGCCTTGCCCATGCTGCGGGCGGCGGAAATATTTCGTCCTCGCGCGTCCAGATAATCGCGGTCGAGCAGCCCGGTCACCGGAACGTCGATAAAATCAGGATCCGCCAGATACTGGTTACGGTCTGCAAAGGCGAGCCGGCTGGCCTCGGCGACGAGATGCACCGCCTGCGCTGACCCAGGACGAATAAGAGAGAGATCAAACCGCTCCAGCATCGCCAGAATCTGTAATGTCGTTGTGCCGCCCGATGTCGGCGGCGGCATGACGCATACCCGCCAGACCCGATAGGGCCGGCAGATGATCGCGCGGTCCTTCGCCCGATAATTTGCAAGATCCTCGACTGTCATTTGGGTCGGCAGATAATTGGTCGTCGAGACCGCCCGCGCAATGTCGCTGGCAATTGCGCCAGTATAAAAGGCATCGGCGCCGTGATCGGCAATCGTACGGAAGGTTGTGGCAAGTTGCGGATTGCGTAATGTCGTCCCCACGGCTCGCGGCTCGCCGGTTTTGGTGAAGAAAAAATGCCGTGCCACAGGAAATTTCCTGAGATGCCGGTCGCCGGTAATCATACGGTTCAGTCTGGGTGATATTTTGAAGCCACTTTCCGCCAGTTTGATGGCAGGTGCGAAGAGTTGTTTCCAGGGAAGGCGCCCATGCGCCTGATGTGCCATTTCAAGCATTCTCAGCAGGCCCGGCACGCCGACGCCGCGTCCACCCGCCTGACGGATGCGGAACGGCACCGGTTTGCCGGATTCGTCCAAAAGCAGGTTTTCAGTGGCGGAAGACGGCGCGGTTTCACGCCCGTCATAGGCTTTCAGCACCGTCGCCCGCCCTTCTTCCGGTTTGGGCGGCGCATAATGCAGCAGAAAGGCGCCACCACCGATGCCCGAGCTTTGTGGCTCGACGAGCGTCAGAACCATCTGGGCCGCGATAACAGCATCAACCGCACTACCACCGCTGCGCAGAATTTCGCGCCCCGCCTGGGCTGCATGTGGGTTGGCAGCCGCGATCATGTGTTTCTGTGCCAGCGATGACGGCGCGTCGTGCGTACAACCGGCAAGGATAAGAGTCCCGAGTATGCCTGGCAGCAACAAGAACCGAT
>JBLHKG010000411.1:0-3324 GCA_047619835.1 Alphaproteobacteria bacterium | reverse complement strand
TCGTTCAAGGCCATGAGGGAAAAGGCGATCAAGCTGCTCTCCGGTTTGGGCCACGAACACGTCCTGCCGCTGGACGCCGAGGTTCGCCTGTTGTCAGCGGCACAGCGGCAGTTGGTGGAGATTGCCAAGGCGCTTGCGCTTGACGCGCGGCTGGTGATTTTCGACGAACCGACGGCCTCGCTTTCCTCGACCGAGGTGAACCGCCTGTTCGACATCATCGCGCGCCTGCGCGACGATGGCCGCGCGCTGGCCTTCGTGTCGCACCGGTTGGAAGAAGTGTTCGCCATCACCGACCGCGTGACGATCCTGCGCGAGGGGCATGTGGTGGCCGAAGATGTGACGACGTCCAACCTGACGCAAGGCGATATCATCCAGCACATGGTGGGACGTGATATCGGCGCGATCTATTCGGCGCGCACCGTGGCCCCCGATGCGGTGGGCGATGTGGTGTTCGAGGTGCGCAACCTCAAATCTGCACCCTGGGTGCGGGACATAAGTTTTGCCGTCCGCAAGGGCGAGATTCTGGGCCTGGGTGGTTTGGTCGGGGCCGGGCGGTCCGAGGCGGTAGAGGCGATCTGGGGCCTGCGCCCGCGTCAAGGCGGCGAGATACTCGTGCGCGGCAAGCCCGTCACCTTTCGCAAACCCGCCGACGCAGTGCGTGCGGGTCTGGGCTTTGTCGCCGAGGACCGGCGCGCGCAGAATATCGTGCCCGACATGTCGGTGCGCGAAAACCTGATGCTGGCGCAAATGGGCCAGCATCGCGGACCCGGGCGCGGCTATGGCAAGCGGGCGGCGCGAGTGGCAGAGTTGATCGCCGATCTGGGATTGCCGGCGGACCGTCTGGATTCGAGCCTGCTCAACTTTTCCGGCGGCATGCAGCAGAAAATCATCATCGCCCGCTGGTTGCTGACCGATCCGGACATCCTGATTCTGGACGAGCCGACCAAAGGCGTGGACATCGGCACGCGGTCCTCAATCTACCGCATCTTGCAGGATGCCGCCGATGCCGGGCTGGCCGTGATCGTGATCTCCTCGGATTTCCCGGAGTTGCTGGGCATCGCCGAGCGAATCGTGGTGGTCAGCGACGGCTACACCATCGCCGATCTTCCCGCCGCGCGCCTGACCGAGGAAAAGCTGACTCTGCTCGCAGCACCGCGCACCTCGACGGCACGCAATCTGGCGCTGCTGCGGGCGTTCGCGCAGGAATTCGGCGCCGATGCCTTCTGGACGCTGCTCGATGGCGACGGGCTGATCTGTCTGGCGCAGGCTGGGGATCGGCTGGCCGGGCTGCCCCCGGGCGAGGCGCTGCGGGTCGATGAAACCGCGATTCCCGCTGCGATTGCCGCGCGGGCCGATGGCTTTGTGGTTGAACCGGATGGCGCGCGGCAAAGCCTGCTGGTGCAGATGAGCGACAAGCGCGGGCATGACCTGGGCTGGATTGGGGTGACGGTGCCCGGCGGGCAGACATCTCCGGACCCGCAGGGGATCAGGGCGCGGGTTCAGGCCCTTTTGCGCGCCGAAGAGGGGGACGCATGACTACCGCCACTGCACCAAGAGGACCGACTGCCCTGTCCACCATCCTGCGCAGTCTGGAGTTCCGGATGTTCTGCCTCGCGCTGACGCTGGCGGTGATCCTGTCGCTGTCCTCGCCATACTTTCTGACAGAGCGGAACATTTTCAACATTCTCGACCAGTCGGTCGTCATCGGCATTGTCGCTGTCGGCATGACTTTCGTGATCCTGACCGGCGGCATTGACCTGTCGGTGGGTGCGGTGTTCGGGCTGACGGGGATCGTCCTCGCGCAGTTGCTTCAGACGATGCCGATCCCTTTGGCCATTCCGCTGGCTGTGCTGGCAGGGGCGGGGATCGGGCTGTTTTCCGGCGTGCTGATCGCGGTGTTCGGACTTGCGCCCTTCGTGGTGACATTGGGAGTCATGGCCATCGGGCGCAGCCTGTCGTTCATCTTGTCCGGCCAGCGCAGCATCTCGGGTCTGCCGCCCAATTTGGACAGCATCGTCTATTCCAGCTTCCTAGGCATCCCCACCAACGTATTGTTCCTGATCAGCGTCTACCTCTGTGCCTGGGGGTATCTGACCTACACCAAGGGTGGGCGCACGATCTATGCCATTGGGTCCAACCGCGAAGCGGCACGGGCCGCAGGCCTTTCGGTGATGGTCTATTCGATCCTGCCCTATGTCGTGTCCGGCGTGCTCGCCGCAGTCGCGGTGACGTTCAGCCTGGCACAGGTGATGTCGGCCGACCCGATGGCAGGCAATGGGCTGGAACTTGATGCGATCGCCGCCGTCGTGATCGGCGGGGCAAGCCTTTTTGGCGGGCGCGGCTCGATCATCGGAACCCTTCTTGGCGTGCTGATCATGGTAATGATCCGCAACGGACTGAACCTAATGGGCGTGTCGCCGTTCTGGCAGGGAACGGCGATCGGCTCCATCATCATCATCGCATTGCTGGCCGAACGCCTGATCACTTGGCGTTCGGGCCGAGCATAACGGAGGCAAGCATGCAAAATCCATCCCGCGCCATCGCACTCTTTGGCACCGACGAACCGGTCACGCCGCCTCGCGTTTTGCGGGCGGGGAAGCTTGCGGCGGAACTGGAGGCCGGGAATCTGCGCTACATCCGATGGAATGGAGGGGAAGTGCTGCGCGCCATTTCCTTTATCGTGCGCGATCCCGATTGGGGAACCTACAACCCTGCGATCACTGATCTGACAGTTGAAGAGGGAGAGGACAGATTTCGCGTCACCCTGCATGCCGTGGCGTCGGACGCCAAGCAGTCGTTTGCCTATGACGTCTCGATCGAGGGATATGCGGACGGGCGCCTTGTCTTCGACGGGCGTGGGCGGACCGAGGGCGGTTTTCTGACCAACCGCACCGGGTTCGTGGTCCTGCACCCTATCGATGGCGTTGCCGGTGCGCCGGTGACAATCGAACACACCGGCGGTGAGATCGTAGAGAACACGTTCCCGGAAATCATCGACCCGGTGCAGCCGATGCTGGACCTGCGCGCCCTGGCGCATCGCACACCCGGAGGGGTGCAGGTGCGGACGCTGATGGAAGGCGACACCTACGAGATGGAGGATCAGCGGAATTGGACCGACGCCTCTTACAAGACCTATGTGCGCCCGCTTGCCTTGCCGTGGCCCTACCGGATCGAGGCGGGCGATAGGATCGATCAGCGGATCACTGTGACGCTGTCGGGTGGCGCGGCGGCAGGTGCGCGGCAAAGTGCGGTGACGCTTACCCCAGGGGCTGAGCAACGCCCGGTGCCGCCGTTGGGGTTGGGGTTGAGGCCCGAGGATGCGGA
>JBLHKG010000410.1:0-3325 GCA_047619835.1 Alphaproteobacteria bacterium | reverse complement strand
GGGATACCCTGCTTCTCGATCTCGCGGAAGCACATCACCCGGTGCGCCGGCACGAAAACATCCTTGAGGACCGCCGTCTTGCTGCCGGTTCCCTTGAGCCCCATGCAGTGCCAGTCATCGTCGACCATCGCCTGCTCGCGCGGCAGCAAACAGGTCAGCACGCGGGGCTTTCCGCCGGTTATATCGGGGTCCTTGGCACTCAGCTGCAGCCAGGTGCTCTGATCGATCCCGCTGACATAGGGCCAGCGACCGGACAGGCGCACGCCGCCCCCAACTTTTTCGGCAAAAACCGGCGGGCCCATGACCAGACCGGAGAACACCGGCCTGCCATCGGCGATCACCTCGTCCTGGGTTTCCTTGGGATACCAGCCGACCAGCATATTCTGATAGCCGACGAGATTTTGGACCCAGGCGCTGGAACCGCACCCTTCGGCAAGAATTCCAGCGACCTCTAAATGTGTCGCAACATCGAGCCCCAGCCCGCCGAGCCGGGGCGCCATCATGATGTGGAACAGCCCGGCCTCCATCAACCGGTCATGGATCTCCGGTAGCATCGAACGATTGCGTTCCGTTTCTGTCGCCTTTTCGCTGAGAAACGGCACCAACGCGCGAGCACGCGCCAGAATTTCAGCTCGATCGATTGTTCCGGACGACATGCCTACCCCGGAATTTACGAGGACGCCAAATGCGATTTGGGCAGGCGCCGCTTGCGGCCGTCAAAGGCCTCCGCGCTGGTGTCGCCAACACCCTGGAAATCGATAATTTCAATGCCATTGCCATCAGGGTCCAGAAAATACACATGACGCCCGGAAAAGCTGCGATGGCCTTCGTCTTCATACAGCAGAATATTGACCTCCTGCGCCTCCAGCCAGGAGATCGCCGTATCGAACTCTGCACTCTCGACGATAAAGGCGTGATGTATGAGGCTGTCTTCAGGCTTGTTGGGCGGCTGGTGGTAGCCGGAGCGTGCCAGGACGAAATAATCCTCTCCCACCTTCATGAACACAGTGGTGTCGTTCTGCCGCCAATAGGTACAGCCCAGAACGTCTTCATAGAATTTGCGGGAGCGTTCGAGGTCGGTCACGCCGATGGTAAAATGCAGAATGCCGGACGGCGGCACCCGCCGCGGCTCGGCCCACGCGATGCTGTCATGGCCATCGAAGGCCGAACTTTTCAACTTGGACATTGTTTTCTCCTTTATTCCGGCTTGGTCTTGCCGCTCAGTAACACAAATACGATACGGCAGGTCTCGGTACCGCGATTGATCCAGCTATGGTTGGTCGCCTGCTGGATCATCAAATCGCCCGCCTCCATATGCACCTCTACCCCGTCATCGAGCTCCATGTCGATCTCGCCATTCAGACAAACGATGTAATCGACTGTATCGGTGCGATGCATCCGGCCCGGACCCGGGGGATAATCGATCACCCGGCACCAATGCGCACGGGATGGCGGTTCGATCTCGTTCTCCCGCATGCCGAAATCCTCGGCCGTCCAGACTTCAGCCGGCGTTTCATCGCCGCCCCAGATCAGTGTCGAAGTATTGCCGCGTGCGCGCTTTACGCGCTGCGGCGCCGGCCCGTCGTTCATGACGATCGCTTTGCCGTTTGCATCATGGGTGGTGACAATGCGGCGGACCGGCGGCAAGCCCTGCTCGCCCTCATACGGCCCAAGCGGCGCCAGCGGCTGTACGCCCGGCCCGATCCGTCTGTCATCCACCGGATCCTTTGAATCGATCAGCGCAAAGGCGATGCGGCAGGTCTCTGTCCCCCGGTTGATCCAGCTATGGTTGGTCGCCTGCTGCACCAGGATATCGCCCGCCCTGACCGTAACGGTGAGCCCGTCATCCATCTCCATATCGCACTCGCCCTGCATGCAGATGGCGTAATCGACCGTTTCGGTGCGGTGCATACGGCCCGGCGCGCCGGGCGGAAAATCGACAATACGGAACCATGACCCCTCGGGGCCAGGTTCGATAACGTTATCGCGGTCGCCAAAATCCTCGTCGGTCCAGACCTCCGCCGGGCACTCCTCCGAGCCCCAGATCAGGCTGGAGACCGTTCCCCCCGGCCGGACATTGCGCCGCGGCGGCTCGCCATCCATGGTGATGATGGCGCGTCCTTCTGAATCGTAACCCGTCACGACGCGCCGCAAAGGCAGGATTTCTTCCGCCATAATTTTTCCTCTATTTAAATTTCAGGGGATGAGCGGCGCGGGGCCGCCGTCTGGCGCATCCACATCAAACGCGCAGAGAAACGCTGCAATCATGATGTAGAAGCTGATCAGCGATATCAGCTCAACCAGCGCCGGTTCGCCGAAGGTATCAACCGCGCGAGCGTAGAGCGCCTCGCCCAGCGTACGGTTTTCGACCATATCGAACGTCATGTCGTAGACCAGCGCCTCGTCATCGAGGATGAAGTCTGGACGCTTGCGGATGCGGATCGCCTCCACCACCTCTTCCGACACACCGACGCGGATGGCCCGTGGGGCATGGATGAACCATTCGTAATGCGCGCTGTATTGCCGCGCGATGACGATAATGGCCAGCTCCTTCAGCGTGTGCGGCACCCGTGTATCGGACAGCAGATGATTGACCATATCGGCAATCCGCTCGCCAACATCGGGCGCATGCAGCGCCACGGCGAATGGACCGCGCACCTGCGCGATGCTGCGCTGGCCGGCAATCTTGTCGTGAAGACGCTTCTGTTCGTCGCTCATCGCCTCCGGCGCGACCGGCTGAATTCGTGTCATCGGGGTCTCCCTGTTATGTTCTTCCCGACAGATTGCCCCAGTGTGAGCGATGCGGCAATCCGCAGGCGGTGAGAAGATGGATTACCGGCAAAATATGGGTCATTATTGTTCCAATAAATACAAGCTGGAGGCTGACGATGGGCAAATCCCTCAACGATGAACAGGTCGCGCAATTCAAACGAGACGGATTTCTGTTTCCGATCGACGTGTACAAGCCGGAGGAAGCGGCCGGTCATTACGACAAATTCGCGGCGATGGAAAAAAAGCTCGGGCATGAACCGCAGGAGCGCTTTCGTATCAAGGCCCATCTGCCCTTCCCCTGGCTGTGCGACATCGTCAAACATCCGGCCATCGTCGATGCCATCGAGGACATTATCGGCCCCAACGTGCTGTGCTGGGGCGCCTCGTTCTTCACCAAACAGGCCAACGATCCCCGCTTCGTTTCCTGGCACACCGATACCTTCTATTACGGGTTCGAACCGGCTGAGACGGTAACGGCCTGGCTGCCGTTCAACGACGCGAACCTTGAGAGCGGTTGCATCAAGTACATCCCCGGCAGCCACAAAAAACAGAC
>JBLHKG010000409.1:0-3326 GCA_047619835.1 Alphaproteobacteria bacterium | reverse complement strand
GCAATGGGGGGGGATTTTTCACGGGCGCCGGAGGCTAAAGCGAAGGGATGGGCATAGCTACCGACCGGCCATTCAGTTCTGCGTGAGTCGACGAGTATAGCGACCGTTTTCGAACTCGTAAAACAGCTCGTCGACAAGCGGATGGCGGATCGGCGTGGCGTTGTCTGCTTCAGTTAAATGCCGTTCGGCGACATAAGTCGTGTGAGTCTGGCCGTCGACCAGAACGTGATACCACGGTTTATCGCGAGGTGGTCGGCTTCGAGCCATTGTTTCATACCATTCGTCGGTCGCGGAAAAGACCGGGTCTACATCAAAAACGACTCCCCGATAGGCTGCTCTAAGATGAGCGACTAATTGACCGACGTGAAAAAGAGCTTCGTGCTGTGTCATTGGGGTATTTATCCGGCACGACCCGACGGGGTCCGATCCTTGTGAGATGGCGTTAAGGTTATAGATTTCCTACGGAAATCAAAGACCTGCTGGCATCATTCCAAAATTTGCTGTAAGGATTAGGCTGTCGCTCGGAGAGCCTGGAGCGGGTGGGGAAAACAAAGACCGTTTGGAGGATACCATGAAATTTTCAAAAACGCTGATAATCGCTGCCATTCCGCTGCTGTTCGCCGCTGGTTGTGAAACTGCGGCTACAAATGACAGCATGAAATCCGAAATGGCGAATAAGTCGGCAGCTGCTGCTGCTCAAGCTGCTGCGAATCGGGCTGCCGATGCGGCGAACAAGGCGGCGGCCAGTGCTGCTGCTGCGGCACGGGCGGCGGAAGCTGCTGCTGCGGAAGCTAAGGCCGCAGGCGACAAGGTTGACCGCGTGTTTCGCAAGGGCATGCGGAAGTAAGTGCGTCCGGCCGCTTAGTTCTCATTCGCTAATCTGATTTTACAGGCGCGGCGTCAGGATCTTGGCGCCGCCGCCTTTCTGTCTGAAATCACCGGTCTCAGTATAGGGACCGGCATGCCGCTGCGTTTCGACGCGGTGGCTTTTACTCGTTCCCAATCAACTCGTTTGACATCCGTTCCGGCGGCTTGGGCAACGCGATATGCCAGCTCGGGCACCGGCGCTGGCGTCAGTCGACCGGTTTCTTCAAGTTCCGAATTCTGTTTCGGGTTTGGATGGATCTCCAAATATAGCATTCCGCGGTGCCAGGCTGTCTTGGCTTCCTGGTTGACGACCGTAACCGGCGTTCCGGGTGGGACCAGTGGAAAGAGTTTCGCTATCCCCTCGGGGTACATCCGGATGCAGCCGTGACTGACACGCCGGCCCACTCCCCAGGGGTTATTGGTGCCGTGAATAAGATAGGCTTGCCAGCCGAGATACATCGCATGACGGCCGAGGGGGTTGTCGGGACCGGGGCTAACGATCGCCGGTAGCTCGGGATTTTCCTTACGAATTGATTTCGGAACGTACCAGCTCGGATCGCGCTTCTTACGGATGATTTTTGTGTTTCCAACCGGGGTATTCCAGGCTTCCTGACCTGTACCGATAGCAAAGGTCTGGATTGGCCCGCCGTCGGGCGGGAAAAAATAGATCCGCTGGTCGATCAGATTAAGCAGGATTCCCTCGCGGGGTCCCGTCGGCAGCAGGTGAGCGGTTGGTAATGTGATGTCCCGCCCCGCGCCGGGTATCCACGGGTCGACTCCTGGGTTGGCGGCGACGAGTTCAACAAAGCCGAGACCGTTGTTCCGCGCGATATCCAGCAGCGTGTCTTCATGACGTGCAAATATATGGCGAACTTCACCGAACAGGTCCGGATAGACCGTTTCTATCCCATCCATCTTCGGCGCCGCTACCGCAGAGGCGCCGCCAAAAACCGCAGCCAAAGTCAGCCCGGTGCAAAACTGGCGCCGATTGGGACGCAGGTATGATGATTTCATGTTTATCGCCGCTGCTCGTCAAAAAAAACGATGGTTCGTCATTGATGTAATGTTTGTAGGTTCGAAAACCAATATAAAAGGCTATCCATCGATCAGGAATTAATCATGAAGACGTCCTGCCGTCGACATGCGATGCAAAATTACGTATGAACAAAGACCGGTAATTAAGGGGACACTTCTATGAAACGAGTCATCATCGGGATCACCGGTGCGACCGGGACGATTTATGGCTGGCGCCTGATGGAATTGCTGCGTCAGGAGGGGGATACCGAAATCCACCTCGTGATGAGCCCGTCGGCTAAACTGACGCTCAAGATGGAGCATGATGTCGATCCGGATTATATCAACTCGCTTGCCCACGAAGTGCATCAGGCAGGCAATATCGGCGCGGCAATTTCTTCGGGGTCCTTTCATACGGAAGGCATGATCATCGCGCCTTGCTCGATCAAAACCATGTCCAACATCGTCATGGGCAATACCGGCGACCTGATCAGCCGTTCAGCGGATGTCATTCTCAAGGAACGCCGCCGACTGGTGGTGGCGATTCGGGAAACCCCGCTGCATGCCGGTCATCTGGAAAATCTCGCCAGGCTGGCGCATCTCGGCGCTGTGATCTTTCCGCCGGTTCCCGCGTTTTACAATCGCCCCAAGACCTTGCTGGATATTGTCGATCAAAGCTGCATGCGCATGCTGGACCAGCTTGGCATCAGCGTGGAATCAGCGCCGCGCTGGGGCGAAGAAGGCGGCGTCCCTGCGGTAGGCCAGAAGGCCGAGGACGGCAAAGTCTGATTGCTGGCGGTTAAACGATCGGTTTTTCGTCTTCGAATGCTTTGGCCGCTTCCTGTTTTTCAGCCTCAAGTTCTGCGTCTATAGCGGCCCGGGCTGCAGGGTCGTATATGCTGGCCGGATAGTAATCGCTGAAATCACCGGCTACTCGGTCGAGCGGAAAATCCGACCAAATGCCGTGATCCGCCACATATTCCATGTGGTCGCGGCCAAGCGCGTCGACCGGCTGGAACAGCGCGTGATGTTCGCCATCGAATTCGGTCGGCAGCACGTCAAATTTTTCGCATAGCTCAATGTTGAACGCGGGGGCCGCCTTGACCCAGTTGCCCTCGATATGCAGCACCGCATAGCCGTGGTGAAGAAATTTTTCCTTACCCCCCATCATGCGCCGCAGCCGGTCCGTGCAGAGATGGTTGAGAACATCGGACAGACCGATCCCCGCCGGAATACCCACCGCGCGGGCGCAGGCGATCAGCAGGTTGGCTTTTGGCAGACAGTAGGCGCGCCCGGTTTCGAGAACGTTGCTTGCCTTGTACGGCTCGGGTTCGAGGCTGATGCTGTATGGATCGTAACGGATTGAATCGCGTACCGCATAAAACAGCTTGATCGCCTTCGACTTTGTATCGGGCGCGTCCGCAATGGCGCCGTAGGCAAACTGC
>JBLHKG010000408.1:0-3330 GCA_047619835.1 Alphaproteobacteria bacterium | reverse complement strand
GTGGCCGCGGCTTTATTCTGCTGCACGGCATTCCCGTCGATCGTTATGACGAGGATCAACTGGCCGCGATTTTCTGGGGCATTGGGTCTCATTTCGGGACAGGTCTTGCCCAGAGCTTGAAAGGTGATCGGCTGGGTCATGTTATCGACCGGTCCGGTCCCGGCAGCGATCCGCGCCATATGCGCAATTACGAGCTGGGCGGCAATCTACGTATGCATACCGATCTCAATAACGATGTGGTCGGGCTAATGATGCTGCAACACGCGAAAAGCGGTGGTGAAAGCCGTATCGCAAGCTCTTCGACAGTGCACAATATAATCCTCCGTGAGCATCCCGAATTTCTCGAACCGCTCTATCGCGGGTACCATTTTCATATACTGGGCAGCGATCAGGACACTGATCGCGGCACTGATAGCTGCACTGATCGGGACAGGGCCGCCCGGCTCACCGATCATCGCATTCCCATATTTATTGACCATGGCGATGCTGTTTCGTGCCATTACAACCCCTCGCCCATCGACCGGTCGGTGCAACGCGCTGGCGTAACATTGAGCAAAACCGAGGCGGGCGCCGTCCGCTTCGTCGCCGAGGTCGCGGCGCGTCCCGGCATCTATCTTGATATGGCGCTGCAGCGCGGCGACATTCAGCTTCTCAATAATCATGCCATCCTGCATGGCAGGACCGATTATCAGGACTATCCGGAAATGGAGCGCCGCCGCCATCTGTTGCGTCTCTGGCTGCGCAGTGCGAGATCGCAAAAACAACCACCCGAAACCCAGGTGCATCAAACCGATGCACTGGGCTATCGCAGGACTGCCGCCTTATCGTAACGTCGTCGCTTAAACCTCCGGGGCGGCTTCCTACTCCCGGAACGAATAATATTTATGGGCGAAATAGCTGGTGATGACCGGACTCACCACGCCGATGGCATGGGCCATCGTCTCTGCCTGCCAGATGAAACCGATGGCAGGAAAGACCAGCCGCACCAATCCAACGCTGATCAGCCACACCTGGACCAGCGCCAGCAAATTCACGATGGCGAACCGCGTATATTGACGGCTGGCGTTGTCACTGGCGTTGACGAAGACATAGCGGCGGTTGAGAACGAAGGCGCAGGTCATGGCCACCACAAATGCCAGGACGATGGCTATTTCGTAAATGACAACATAGCTGAACAGGATGCGTGCCACGAGGTTGACCAGCGCGGCGATACCGCCGACCAACATAAAGGCGACGAATTGACGGGACGGGCCAGCCGTCATCATGTAACCCCTTGGGGAATAGGTGTCTGCAACATTCAGGGGCCGGTCCCTTCCCAATTGCGTCGAAAATACATTAATCGTTAGTTTAGCGGGTTCTGACAATTTGGCGACCGGCGTTTGCCGCAGAAACATGCCGCCAACATGAGAGGCGAGAAATGCTTTCGGCGATCCCACATCTGTTGAAACTGCTGACCGCCATGCTTGTTTTGCTGGTGTTGGGATTTTGGTTCACGGCTGCCCTGCATTTCAGTCTGAGCCCCGATTCCGGATATTACCTGCCGGCTGCGCGCTTCATCCTCAACGGGCTCACCCCCTACGCCGATTTTTTTACGCCCTATACCCCGGGCGGCTATTACCTGTTCGCCCTGCTGGGTGAGAATTTGCTCGGCAATCCAGTTGCCGCGAAAGCGCTGCTCTATTGCGTCCATCTTTTTAACGCCGGGCTGATCTATGCAATTCTACGAAAATTCGGGCATGACCGTGTTCTGAGCGCTTTCTTCAGTGCGGTGTTTGCCGCCTGGATCATCACGCTGGATGGGCGCGATATTGTCCTCGAACCGTTTCAGAACATGTTTCTGTTACTCGGGTTTCTGGCCGCGATCTATCGGTCGGGGATGGTGGCGATCGGGTTATCGGGTATCGCTGTCGGCTGTGCGCTGATGGCCAAGCAGACCTCCTTCATCAGCGTGCCGGTCTTTCTTCTGATCGCCGCCGTCCCGTCCTGGGTTTCCCGCGACAATCCGGAAACGGAAACGACGTTGATCGCGGTGAAGCGGCTGGTTCTGTACGGAGTCGCCCTCGCTGTTCCCTTTACGCTGTTCTGCATCCTGACCGGACAAAATTTTCTCCAGACTTTTGTGAAGGTCGCATCGTTTGGCGCAAGATTGACCGGCTATGTGGGGGCAGAATACGGACTTTACGATATTGTGAGAGTCATTCTGGGCGGCGAGTTGCAGGGGCAGATGCTGCTCCCATTGATCGGCATTGCGGCATTGGTCCTCATTCTCGAGCCGACGCGCCTCAATCTATCGCTGATCGGTTTGGCCGCTCTGAATTTTTTGCCAATTATTTTCGTGCGCGGATATGGCCATTACATCCAGCTGATTGCCCCGTGGGGAGTTCTGCTTATGGCGCAGCTTTGCCTGGCTATCGGAAAACGGTTTCCATCGGAATCGTGGGTCAGCCGCGTCGTGGCCTTACTTGTCGCGATACCTATTTTGCCTGCCGCGCTTTTGATGGTGCATCTGCACCGCATCGAGATCCATAAGTTCCCGATCGATCATCAGATCGGCCTGACCACTGAAATCCGGCAATTCGTAAAAGATCCGAGGGATGTTCTGGTCGTGGGCCGGCAGCCTTGGCTGTATTATCTCTACTACACAGCACATCTGGTGCCGCCAAAGCATGATCTCGGCTTTATCTATACGACGAAACGACTTGAACAAAGGATCGGCGGCGCGCGATTTGTCGTTTTCGCGGGTGACGGGTTGAAGGATCGCGACGGTATCAGGGCATTGCTCGAAAAAACCGGATTTTCAAGGATCTTTAAAACCACCCTTAAGGACGGAAATGTCGAATTGTTTCAACGGAAAAACCTGAATCCCTAGGCAAGCCGCCCGTTCAGATAATCGATGATCGCCTGGATGGTATCCATCGCATCGATGTCGGCGTCGGGGATTTCAAGATCGTATTTTTCCTGCAGCAGCAGGATGATGTTGAACAGGCCGAGCGAATCCACGCCCTGATCGGTGAGCGGCATGTCATCGCGGAGTGCGTCCGGATCAGAAACAATGTCTGCCTCGCGCACGGCGGCAATGACGTCTTCGCGGACAACTGCCATGTCTCTACTCCTTACGTTTGATGACGGTACTGGCCCAGGATAGCCCCAGGCCAAATCCACACAGCACCATCGTGTTGTTTTTTGCGTCTTTCATCAGATCATCCAGCATCATCGGAATTGACGAAGAAACGGTATTTCCGTATTCCGCCGCCATGAACGGGACCTTTGCCGGATCCAGTTTCAAACGTTGTGCGATTGTATCGACAATGAATCGGCTTCCCTGATGGA
>JBLHKG010000407.1:0-3330 GCA_047619835.1 Alphaproteobacteria bacterium | reverse complement strand
TCCGAATTGCCACGATCAACAACTTCGTGACAGCTTAGGCAGTATCTGTCGTAGAGCACCCGGCCTCTTTCCCTTTTTTTATCGTCGAGTTTTCCCATAATCCCGGCAGGCCATTCCGGGGATTGCAAGGTTCGCAACTTTCTTTCCATGCGCTCCAGATTCGTAACGTCGATCGAGGATGTGAAGGTGACTTCTTTCTCTTTGTCTTTCTGGCCTGAGATAAAGGCCGCAAGGCTTGGCAACCAGCCTGAGGGCTTCTTGGCTTCCCAATCAAGAATGCCGAACACACCGATCACTTCGCCGGTATTGCGGCCTAACGGACCAACAGCCGCATTGTTTGCGAGGCCATTCCACTGAACATAGGTCGATTGAACGATGTCCCATAAAAACGGGTAGCTCACCGGGGCGTTGGCAGGGTTGAACACCCGGTTTCTTAAAATGGCAACGTCTTTTCCAGGAAGATTCAGGCCTTCAAGCCGATGCAGAACCTTGGCAAAATTATCATCGCCGATGATGACTTCACGGTCGATGTCCTTGAACAGGCGATCGACCTGATCTCCCGTCAGAACAGGGCTTCCATCCTTGTGTACAGCCTGCGCCAGACGTTTCCTGGCCTGATCGGTGCTGATGACATATTTCAGTACCCGGTTATAGATGCGACCGAACGCATCCAGCCGGGCAAAGCCATAATCCACTTCACTGTGGTTGATGATATTGTAGGCCTTGGTGGATGCCATCCACTTTGCCAGGTCTTTTAGAACTTCTTGCTTGGTGGAATAATTATTGTTCCGTTTGAGCACCTTCTGAACAAACCGCTCCTGTTTTTCACCGGGCTTCAACGCCGCTTCCAGCGCGGCTTGCAGCCCGGTCAGAAAGGCGACCATATCGGCCATCGCCGGGCCGCCATCGATCCGGATCGCAATTGCGGGATCGTTTGGTTTTTCAGGGTTCTTATAGTTGATCTGGCCCGTGTGGCAGGCAGCGCAAGTGTGGCCGACATAATCCTTGCCACTGCTGAAAATATCGTACCATTTACGTTTGCCCTTATAGGTATCCTTGACGAACCCGACCGGCAGGCCATCCGGGTTGAAATCGGTCGGCTTTTGCGACAGGTAGCGATATCGGTCGACATTTTCATTGGCGCGAAACAGGTTGTTTGAGTCAGCCTGCTCAAGCGCCATGAAAAAATCATAAGGCAACAGGGCGGAACCCTGTGTCGTGTTGTAAAACCACAGGCTGTCCTCGGGATTCCAGCCCTGCTTCAGATAAACCGGTGTGGAATAATTCTCGCCATGGGCGCCGGTTTTCGCCAGCGCGACGGCGCCGCGATCACCATCTGTGTCGCCGTAATAGTGATAATATTTAACCGAAAGGAGTGGGACAATTATAAGCGCCGCTATCGCTACAGGAATTCCTGTCGTAATCAGACGACGACTTATTGGATGTTTGGCAAAAAACAGGAATATCCGATAAAGAATTTTACTGAACATGGCCCCATCCCCCGATGTTATCATCACTCTGGGCTGAAATACGACGTGCGCATACGATGCCCAGTCCATCAATTCTTGCGTGTATATTCGGGTAGCGTGCCTATTGTCGTCAAGTGTTAATAATTCTTCAGCCAATGAACATTGGCGGCTTAAGTTCGTTTGAAGGTCACCCGGATAGAGGCTGATTTGAGCGGAGATTTCAAAGTCGTCTGTGCGTCCGCCCTTGCCTTGGCGGCAGTAGAGCAACTACCTTTCGATCAGGAACGCGCCATATTTAAAAGGATGAGGAACGACCTGTCATGATTATCGATTGCCACGGCCATTACACGACCGAGCCCGACGCGCTCACGGAATATCGCAAGGCACAGCTTGCCGGGGTGGATAGCGACCCGAGCTTCATCCCGTCGGCGGCCGACCTCAGGATCACCGACGATCAGATTCGCGAGAAGATCGAACCGGCGCAGATCAGACTGCAGAACGAGCGCGGCACCGACATGACGATATTTTCGCCGCGTGCCGTCGGCATGGGCCATCACTTAGGCACCGAGCAGACCGGCTATTACTGGGCGGAAATCTGCAACAACATGGTACGGCGGGTGTGCGATCTCTATCCCGACAAGTTCGTGCCGGTCTGCCAGCTGCCGCAATATCCCGGCGTCGAGCCAAAGAAATCGATCCCCGAACTGGAGCGCTGCGTCAATGAGATGGGCTTCATCGGCGTCAATGTGAATCCCGACCCGTCGGGCGCCATGTGGACCGACCCGCCGATCACCGACAAATGGTGGTACCCGCTCTGGGAAAAGATGGTCGAGCTCGACGTGCCCGGCATGCTGCATGTCAGCGGCTCGTGCAACCCCAACTTCCACCATACCGGCGCGCATTACATTGCCGGCGATACCACGGTCTTTATGCAGATGATCGTCGGTGATCTGTTCAAGGACTTCCCGACGCTCAAATTCATCATTCCGCATGGCGGCGGCGCGGTGCCGTTCCATTGGGGCCGCTATCGGGGGCTCGCCCAGGATATGGGCAAGCCGACCCTCGACGAGCATCTGCTGAACAACGTGTTCTTTGATACCTGCGTCTATCACCAGCCGGGCATCGATTGCATGACCAAGGTGATTCCGACCAAGAACATCCTGTTTGCCTCCGAAATGGTCGGCGCGGTGCGCGGGATCGATCCCGAAACCGGGTTCAATTACGACGATACCAAGCGCTATATCGATGGCACGCCGAATCTGGACGCAGCCGCGAAAGCGGCGGTGTTCTCGGAAAACGTCAAACATGTCTTCCCGCGGCTGGCGAATTATCTGAAATAGGGTTTTCGGCTTCGTGCTTCGAGACGCCCGCTGCAGCTGATGGCTGCAGTGGGCTCCTCAGCATGAGGATTTGTTGTATCGCTTCCTCATCCTGAGGAACGAGCGATAGCGAGTGTCTCGAAGGATCAGCTATCCGACCGTTTATAGGTTGGGTTCGGGCCGCCTTTCTGGGATTTCAGATAGGCATCGACATCGCCGAGCGGGTCCATCTCCCGGCGCAGCCGCGCGCCGACCAGCTGATCGAGCTTGATCGCCTGGCTGAGCGACAGATCGCGCCCCATCTGCACGGTAATCTTTGAATGCTCCAGCGGCGCCAGGTGACGGCTGGCGATGCCCCGGGCGATGTCGTTGACCGTATCCTCCAGCTGCTCAACCGGCATTGCCTGCGAAATGACGCCCCATTTGTCGGCCTCGATGCCGGATATATTGTCGCCCACCAGCTGCATCAGCGCGACCTTCTTGATCGGAATGGCGCCGTGGATCAGCGTACTGGTGACCAGCTGGCCAAAGCTGCCGCGCAG
>JBLHKG010000406.1:0-3334 GCA_047619835.1 Alphaproteobacteria bacterium | reverse complement strand
TGTTTCACCACAAAAGCCGTGAACCGCCTGTTCGAGTTCCTGCTGGATTGACGGACCGTTATTCTGGCGCTGCCAACCGACAAAATCGCCCCCGTCATATTCAACCACCAGCTTGTAGCGGGTCATGTCGACGCTCTCACGACAGCAATGTCCCAACGGGCAAATCATATCCACGCAGAAAGGCCTCCGCGTCGGCCGCCGCTTTACCCGGTCGCTGGAGGCGCTGCAGGCAGAGCGCACCGGAGGCGCAGGCAATGGTCGGCGCCCCATCCAGCACAGTGCCGGGCGGCTGATCGCCGTGCCAATCGACAGCTACGGCGCTCATCACCCGAATAATTATGTCGCCATGGATAAACGATGTACCCGGCGAGGGATGGAACGCGCGCACAAGTCGAGCCAGCGCAGCGGCATCCAGCCGCCAGTCCAGCCGGCCCTGATCGCGCGTGATCTTTTTGGCATAGGTCGCGCCAGATGCGTCCTGTGGCATCGATTTGACCGACCCTGCATCGAGCCCCTTCAGAACATCGACGATCATGCCTGCGCCGAGCACGGCAAGCTCGTCATGCAGCGTGCCGGCGGTGGTTTCCGGTGAGATCGGCAGTGTTCCCACGGCAAGGACAGGACCGGTATCGAGCCCCTCATCCATCTGCATGATGGAGACCCCGGTTTCCGGGTCGCCCGCTTCAATGGCGCGATGGATAGGGGCTGCGCCGCGCCACCGCGGCAGCAGCGACATATGAATATTAAGGCAACCCAGGCGCGGCGCCCCCAGCACGGCAGCCGGCAGGATCAGACCGTAGGCGATAACGACAGCGGCGTCGGCGTCCAACCCGGCGAATTCCGCCTGAATTTCCGGAGCCGCCAGGGACTCGGGATGATGGACCTCTAAACCCTTTGACTCCGCGAAGTCGTGAACCGGTGATCGCCGAAGCCGGTGACCCCGCCCGGCGGGGCGCGGCGGTTGGGTATAAACGCGGGCGATCTCATGCCCCGCATCGATCAGCGCCGCCAGCGCGGGCACGGCAATATCGGGGGTGCCCATGAAAATAAGTCGCAAGCGCGCCATATCGGAAATACCGCCGTCAGCGGCCAGGAGTCGCTTCGGCCCGCTTCAGCTTGGACATCTTGCGCAGGATGATGCCGCGTTTGAGCGACGACAGGTGATCGACAAACAAAACCCCGTCGAGATGGTCCATTTCATGCTGAATACAGACGGAGAGCAGACCCTCAGCGTCGATCTCCTGGATCTCATTGTCACGATCAAGATAGCGGACGCGCACCGAAGCGGGACGCTGGACGTCTGCATAATGTTCGGGAAAGGAAAGACAGCCTTCCTCGCGCAAAAGGATTTCGTCCGATGCGTCAATGATCTCGGGGTTCACCATTTGCAGGGGCGCGCGCCGGTCATGCGCCAGATCGGAAATGTCAGCCACGATGATGCGCTTGTGCACGGCAATTTGCGGCGCGGCGAGGCCGACGCCGGGCGCGTCGTACATCGTCTCCAGCATATCGTCCATCAGACGCCTTATACCGCGATCGATTTTATCCACCGGCAGGCACCGCCGTTTGAGAACCGGATCGGGCGCCAGCATAATTGAAAGAATGGCCATACTGCTTCGCGGTACCTGTCATGCAAAATAATGTGCTGTAGGTATTGCCGCTTATCGGTCACGTCAAGAGTTCTGCCGGTTGCTGCGCGCAAGCCAGGCTGGCGTTTCGGACGATTCGGGGGAGACCATGATAGGGTTTTTGCGGTTATTTACGCTTCCTTTTGGTTTTCGGTCAGGAATATTGGCATGGATATTGTCATTGTCGTGTTGATTGCGGTCATCGCCGCCGGCGCCGGTGCGCTGATCGCCTTTATCATGCGGCCTAAATCCGCAAATGCGGACAACGAACTCTCGGGTCGGTTCACTCAAATGGCGGAGACAACAGCAGCGCAGCAGGCCCAGCTTGCCGAGCGGCTGCAGTCACAGGAGCGCGCGCTGACCAAAATGCTCGAAGAGCGCCTCGCCGATCTCGGCAAACGGGTCGGCGATTCCCTACAGCAAAGCTCGACCAAAACCGGCGAAACCATGGCCAATCTTCAGGAACGACTCGCCGTGATCGATGCCGCCCAGAAGAAAATCACCGAACTGTCGACCCAGGTGGTCGGGCTGCAGGATATTCTGTCGAACAAACAGGCCCGCGGGGCATTCGGCGAAATTCAATTGCAGGATCTTGTTCAGGCGGCGTTGCCGCCATCTGCCTACCGGTTTCAGGCGACGCTCGAAAACGGTAAGCGGGCAGACTGCCTGATCAACCTTCCCAACCCGCCGGGCCCGATTGTGATCGACGCCAAATTTCCGCTGGAAGGCTACCGACAGCTTATCGATGCGACGGACGAAACGCGCGATACGGCGCGCAAGCGTTTCGCTGCCGATGTGCTGACCCATGTGAAGCATATCGCAGAGCGCTATATAGTCCCGGGAGAAACGGCCGAATCGGCGCTCATGTTCCTGCCGTCGGAAGCGGTTTATGCCGAGTTGCACGCCAACCTGCCGCATGTCGTCGACCAGTCATATGGCTACCGGGTCTGGATCGTCTCGCCAACCACCTTGATGGCCACACTCAACACGGTCCGCGCGGTGCTGAAGGACGTCCATATGCGGGAGCAGGCCGGCGTTATCCAGAAAGAAGTCATGACCCTGTTGGAAGATCTCGGGCGGCTCGACCACCGGGTTGATAATCTCGAGAAGCATTTCTCGATGGCGGAAAAAGACCTTCGCGAAATTCGGGTCTCCGCCGACAAGATCGAACGGCGTGGCGAACGCATCAGCGAGCTGGAATTTGGCGAGGTGGAAGCCGATGCGGCATTGCCCGAACCCGGGCACCAGCTTCGCAGCGTCGGCGAGTAATCAAGAGCGGAGACCGAACATTCAGGCCCTTGCCGGAATAGCCGTCATCCTGCTGCTGGCCTGGGCCGTCAGCGACAACCGACGGTCTGTGCCGCTTCGCACCGTCGGCGTCGGTATGGTGCTCCACATTATCCTCGCTTTCCTGCTGCTCAAATTACCAGGCATCCGCGAGGCCTTTTTCGCGGCTAATGAAGTGGTTGAGGCGCTGCAGGCAGCGACGGGGGCAGGGACGTCCGTCGTCCTCGGATATCTGGGGGGCGGCAGCCTGCCCTTTGTCACCAGACCCGGCGCCAGCAGCTTCGTCCTCGCGTTCCAGGCGCTGCCGCTGGTGCTGGTCATCAGCGCCCTGTCCGCCCTGCTCTATCACTGGCGGGTCCTGCCGATCGTCGTCCTGGCTTTTGCCTGGTGCCTGCGCCGGACACTCGGTCTCGGTGGGA
>JBLHKG010000405.1:0-3348 GCA_047619835.1 Alphaproteobacteria bacterium | reverse complement strand
CGCCGATCTGCCGATTGAACGCGGCGATGTGAACGGGCTGAAAGGGCTGCGGCTTGGCGCCGCGCCGGGGGTCGATACCGGCCTCAAGGCGATGCTGCGCGCCGCCGGGATCGATATCGAAGCCGAGGGAATTGAAATCGGTCTGCCGCCCAAGGGCGTGCCGCCCGGGGTGTCGTTCGGGGTCGCCGCCGCGCAGGCGCTGATCGATGGCGAGATCGACGGGTTCTGGGCCAACGGCATGGGCGCCGAGGTGGCGATCACCGCCGGCATCGCCAAATGCATCATCGATGTCAGGCGCGGCGACGGGCCCAAATCGGCCTTCGGCTTTACCCAGCCGGCGCTGGTCACGACCGCAAAGCTGGTCGAGGAACAGCCGGAAGTGGCCGCCGGTGCGGTGCGGGCCATCGCCGCCACCCATGCCGCGCTGAAGGAAGACCTCTCGCTGGCCACCAAAATCGGCGAGAAGCTGTTCCCCCAAAAAGAGGCCGGTCTGATTGCCCGGTTGATCGAGCGAGATTTGCCCTATTACAGCACGGTGGTTTCCGAGGAATTCGTCGGCACGATGAACGGCTTCGCGTCGGAAGCCGGGCTGCTCGAAGGCGGCCCGGTCGCCTATGACGACATCGTGGCGAGCCAGTTCCGGGATTTGTGGGCGTAAGGCGAAGTTCGTAGGGGTGGGTTTCAAACCCGCCTCATTGCGCCTGACGGATTTCTGGCGCAGGATTTTGGCTTCTTGGAAATCACCACCTTGCGGGAGGCTCCCATGCCCGACGGCAATATATTGTCGTCAGGCGATCTGAAACCGGGACCGGCCGGGTTCAATTTCCACCGCGCGGTGCTGCGCCTCAAGGACAGCGTCAATGCGACGTTCCATCTGCATCCGATGGAAGGCGTCGCCGTGGCAGCGCTCGAAGACGGGCTGATGATTGTCGGCCGCACGGTCGGCGAGGCGTTCGTCTATATGGAACGGCTGATCGGCGCCTGCAAATTGCAGACCACGCTGATGGCAACCGGCGGCAAAATCCGCGAGCTGCCCGAAGACCTCAAGCGCCATACCTGGGAACAGATGTTCGCCCGCCACGGCAATCAGCCGATGGGCGGGCTCGATTTCAAAATGTATATGCGGCTCGCGTACAAGCTCGATCCGGGGTTTGCGCGTTAGGTGGGATCACCGCCCGGTGAACACCGGTTTGCGCTTTTCCATGAAGGCAATGCGGCCTTCCTTGTAGTCTTCGCTGTTCATACAGGCATCGACCAGCGCGTCGCAGCGCGCGATATCGCGCTCCGCTTCGGGTTTCAGCGCCTCGGCCACATTGGCCTTGATCGAGCGGATGGTCAGCGGCGCATTGCCGGCGATCAGGGCCGCGGTTTCCCGTACCGTTTCCTCCAGCGCATCTGCCGAAACAACCCGGCTGATCAGCCCCATGCGCAGCGCCTCATCGGCGGGCACGCGCCTGGCGGTGAACATCAGATCCCTGGTCGCTGCCGGGCCGATCAGATCGCTCAGCTTTTTGGTGTTCTTGTAGGAATAGCCGAGCGAAAGATTGGCCGCCGGCACGCCGAACAGAGAATCATCGGAGGCAATGCGGAGATCGGCCTGCATCGCGGTGCCAAGCCCGGCGCCGAGACAGAATCCCTGGATCATCGCCACCATCGGTTTTTCGAACGAGTCGTAGCGGGCGCTCACCTGCGCCGACAGCGCGTCATAGATTTCACGCTGTTCCGGCGTCGCGCGGCGTGTTGCGAATTGCGAGATGTCCGAGCCCGAGACAAACGCCTTGCCGCCGGCGCCGGCCAGCACGACCACGCGGATCGCGTCATCGGCCTCGAAATTATCGAGGATCATGAGGATCGCCTGACGCATCTCGAACGAGATCGCATTGCGGCGTTCGGGATTATTGAAAACCATCCAGCCGATGCCGCCCTCTTTCTCGGCGATCATATTGCCGGTGGGCAGATCGAGCCCGGCGTCGATTCTTGTCCCCATAATCTATATCGCCTTCTCTTCATGCAGACGCGCGATGGTCGCCGCGTCATAGCCGAGCTCTGTCAGCAACGCATCGGTATGTTCGCCCGCCTCCGGCGTCGCGCTGCGGATGGTGCGCGGCGCCCGCGACAGATGCAGCGGCTGGGCGACGAGGTTGATATCGCCGAGGATCGGATGGTGCACCGGCCCCGCCATGCCGAGATGCTGCACCTGCGGATCGGCAAACACTTCATCCATCTTGTAGATCGGCCCGCAGGGCACACCGGCGGCGTTGAGCCGTTCGACCCAGTCGGCGCTGGTGCGTTTGCGCGTGGCGGCCGAGATTTCAGCGACCACATATTCCCGGTTGTTGCGCCGCTTGACCGGGTTCGACAGCTCGGGATCTTGCATCAGATGCGGCGCCTCCAGCGCTTCACACAGGCGCGGCCAGATCTGCGCCTGACCGCCGGCGATATTGATATGGCCGTCGCTGGTCGGAAACATATTGGTCGCCGCCCCGGTCGGGTGGCTGTTGCCGGTCTGGCCCGGTACCTCGCCATCCATCAGCCAGCGGGTCGCCTGGAAATCCATCATCGCGATCATTGATTCCAGCAAAGATGTCTGAACCCACTGGCCTTCGCCGGAGCGTTCGCGCTCGATCACCGCCGTCAGAATACCGAAGGCGAGAAACAGCCCGCCGGTCAGGTCGCCGATGGCCGTGCCGGCGCGGATCGGCCCGCCATCGGGAAACCCGGTGACCGCCATCATGCCGCCCATCCCCTGGGCGATCTGATCGACGCCGGGACGGTTGGCGTAGGGGCCATCCTGGCCGAACCCCGACAGGCTGCCGAGAATGATGCGGGGGTTGATCGCCTTGAGCGATTCATAATCGATACCGAGGCGAAATTTCACATCGGGGCGGTAATTCTCGACCACGATATCGGACTGCGCGACCAGCCTGGCAAAGATTTCTTTCGCCTCGGCGTGTTTCAGATTGAGCGTCAGCGAGCGCTTGTTGCGATGCAGATTCTGAAAATCCGACGAATGGCGATCCCCCGTATAGCCATCCTCGCCGCTCTGCGCTGGCGGGGTCTCAACACGGATCGCATCGGCGCCCCAATCGGCCAGCATCCGCACACAGGCGGGACCGCCGCGCACCCTCGTGAGATCAAGCACTTTGAGATGGGCAAGCGGCAGGCTGTTGTCGGGCATTTTTTTCTCCGGTTAGTGTAGGAAGACCCACCTCCCCTGACCCCTCCGCCCTTCAGGGAGGAGAGGGCCGGGGTGAGGTGGATGGCGCCGATTTAACATCGTCAACCCTCAGGCTATCGCGCCATCAAAGCTGCGTTCTTTCCCGCTTCGCGGCTGAACACGGCATTACG
>JBLHKG010000404.1:0-3359 GCA_047619835.1 Alphaproteobacteria bacterium | reverse complement strand
GGGGCATCAATCCTGGCGCGATCCGCAAGGGCGAGGCCTCTGGATGAAATGCCAGGAGATCGGTCTCGATGAGGTGCAGCCCGGCGATCTGCATTTGATCGACTGGGAGGGCAAAGTCCTCGATGGGAGCAATGGGCACCGGCATTCCGAATGGCCGATCCATGCCGCTGTCTATCTGGCGCGGCAAGATGTTCATTCAGTTGGCCATACCCACCCCATGCATTGCGTTCTGTTTTCCGCCACCGGCGAAAAGCTGGCAGGTGTCGGTCATAACGGCTCATATTTTGGCGGCTCGGTTGAAATCTTTGAGAAAACTCTGGCGCTGGTTCGGACGATGGAAGACGCCAATGCCATGGCGGCCGCGCTCGGAAAAGGATGGGCGGTACTGATGCGCAATCATGGGGTGACGTTCTGCGGCAACTCGATCGCGCATTGTGTTCTGATCGGGGTGGCAATCGAACAAGCCTGTCAGGAACAGCTGACGATGAATGCATCGGGGTATGACTGGAAAGGTAAATTACCGACCGGCAATCCTGACGACGCAGCGCTGTATCCGCGCCTGGTCGAAAACCTCTGGCGCTATCATAACCGCAAGCTCGATCGCGACGAGGGCAGGGGATAGCCTCGCCAGAAGGCCCCGCACAGGACGATGGCGATACGCGTCAGCGAAATAAATTCATCCGGGGATATGGCGCGAGCCTTTGAGATCCGCCGCGTGGTGTTTTGCGACGAGCAGGGCGTTTCCCGGATGGAAGAATTCGACGGGCTGGATGAAACCTGTCGACATTATCTGGCCGGCGTTGAACAACTCAGTGTCGCCACGGCCAGAACACGACGGCTCGAAACCGGGGAAACCAAGATTGAACGCGTTGCGGTGCTCAAGGGGTATCGAGGGCTCGGCGTTGGCCGGGTGCTTATGCGCCAGATAATGGAGGAGATCGGCGGCGCGCCGATGGTGCTGAATGCCCAGTTTCATACCAAGGCGTTCTACAAAGGGCTTGGTTTTAGCACCGTTGGAGAGATATTCGACGAGGCCGGAATCGACCACGTAAAAATGATCCGTAACCAGCCCACGTAGAAATTCCCGATCTCCCCTACGGCTTGCCCGGCGCCGGCGCCTCGCGCAGGCCGGCACGCTCGAGCACACGCACGAACGAGTGAGGCACGAACGGGTGCATGCCGAGCGCAATCATGGCCGGTTGATCGAGGGTTTCGAGCGCCGCTCTTTCAGCGTCATTTAACCCATCGACCGAGGCTGAATAGGCTTTCGGATCGGCCACGTAACGGTCGCGCTCCACCGGGTCGGCGGCAAGACGATGCAGGGTTTCCGACAGAATAACCCTCTCCGGATGGATTGAGGGATAGTGAGGTACAAAATCGTCGTCCTCCGCCTCACTGGTCCACGCGATGGTGCCGTAATTATGGTGCCAGGTTGGCTCGAAATTGGTGATTTCCGGCGCCCGGTCGCCCATCAGCCCGGCGGCAACGCCCCAGCAACGCAGCTCGATATTGCCGACCTCATCCAGCCGCTTTTCATCCAGCGCCAACAGGTAGCGAAGCTCGCCCTTTGCCATCATGTCCATAAAATGTGTGTCGAACGCGAGATCCGGTCCCGGTTCGATATAGCGCTCCGTTCCCGGGTAATGCGACAGCCCGCCGGTGCAGACAACGACGGCGCGGAGACCCAGCGCCTTGACGCCGTCGGCAAGCATCTGGCCAAACGCATGGCACCGCTCCATTGACGGCTGTGGCGGCACATAGGCATTTACGAAAATCGGCAGGACCGGCACGCCGGTCATATTGGTGAAATCCAGCGGAATGCCGAACGCATAATCCAGCTTGGCGGTGCTGGTGAAGGCCGGGTCGTAGCCATTGCGCTGGGCATGGCGCAGCAGGGCGAGAGATGCCTCGCTGGCAACCGGGTAGCTATAGCTCCGCCCGGCAAAGCTGCCCTCGGCGACGGCGCCGATATGCATGACAAAACTCGCCGTGCAGTGCAGCAGGAATTGCTGGGCATGATCGTTGCCGATAACGATGCAGATATCGGGCTTGAGCGCCTTCAGTCTTTCACCAATACCGCCGAGTAGATTATGGACCCGCTCGACGATCGCGGGGTCTTCCGAATCGGGTTGTGTCCAAAGTTGCGGTGCATGGGCGGTGCAGACCCCGCCAATTACTCCTGTTTTCGCCATTCAACCCTCCGGAATGCAATGATTACAATAGCCTCGCTCAGCAATGAGCCGTTGGCAAGGCTGGGGATAACTTTACCGCTCGCTGGTGGCATGAAGGCTCAATTTCGTTATCATGAGAACATATTCAGATTTTTATCTAAAAGGGAGCGCACGCCATGGCGGGCTCAGTCAATAAAGTCATTCTGGTCGGCAATTTGGGGAAGGATCCCGAAGTGCGGACCATGCAGGACGGCAATCCGGTGGTGAATCTCTCGCTGGCGACATCGGAGCAATGGCGCGACAAGAATAGCGGCGAGCGCCGTGAAAAGACCGAGTGGCACCGGGTGGTAATTTTCAACGAACGGCTTGCGGAGGTTGCACAGAAATTTCTCCGAAAGGGCTCGAAAATCTATATCGAGGGCCAGCTTCAGACCCGCAAATGGACCGATCAGTCAGGCGTCGAGAAATATAGCACGGAAGTGGTCCTTCAGCGCTTTCGCGGCGAGCTGACCATGCTCGATTCCCGTGGCGAAGGCGGCGGTGGCGGTGGCGGCTTTGGTGGTGGTTCCGACGATTATGGCGGAGGCAGCTCTGGCGGTGACGCGGGCGGCGGTTCTGCTGGTGGGTCGGGCGGCGGCGGTGCACCGCCTGCCGGTGGCGGGGATCTGGACGACGAAATTCCGTTCTAGTCTGGTTGAGATTTCGTCCCGTAAATTATTGAAATCATTTCAAAAGGGGTCCGATTTTCGGGCTCCTGACGGTTGTCTGATTCTGCTCATTCTGGTATAAGTTTACGCTGGAAATAGCCTGGTAATTTTCGTCGGGTTTTTCTGAATTTTTACCCTGAAATTTCGTCAGGCATTTCGTGACAACTGACCCAACCACACCGCCGGAATACGATGTAACGCCGGTCTCGATTGAGGAGGAAATGAAATCCTCCTATCTCGATTACGCGATGAGCGTGATCGTCAGTCGGGCGCTGCCTGACGTGCGCGATGGGTTGAAACCGGTTCACCGCCGCATCCTCTATGTTATGAAGGAGGGCGGATACGACTGGAACAAGGCCTACCGCAAATCGGCGCGCGTGGTCGGCGAGGTCATGGGTAAATACCATCCACATGGCGACACGGCGATTTACGACGCCATGGTCCGCATGGCGCAGGATTTCTCGATGCGCCTGATGCTGGT
>JBLHKG010000403.1:0-3363 GCA_047619835.1 Alphaproteobacteria bacterium | reverse complement strand
CCATCATCCATCCAGGGAGGGAGATCCTATGCCAGACGACACAGCATTCACCAGAGGGGTTACGACCGGCGCATTGCCGGCATCGAAGAAAATTCATGTTGCGGGAAATCAGTATCCGGATATCCGCGTCGCCATGCGCGACATCGGCCAGACCGGCGCGCTGGAGCCCGACATTCGGGTTTACGATACGTCGGGCCCGTATTCAGACCCCAACGTACAGATTGATATCGAAAAAGGCCTCGCCCCGCTGCGGCGCGACTGGATTCTGGCGCGCGGCGACGTCGAGGAATATGACGGCCGCCCGGTTAAGCCGATCGATAACGGTTTTAATGAAAATGGTCGGGAAATCTTTGCCGAGTTTCCAGCCAACGGTCGCCGGAGTTTGCGGGCGAAACCGGGGAAGGGGCCGACCCAGCTTGCCTATGCGCGCGCCGGCATCGTAACGGCCGAGATGGAATATATCGCCATCCGCGAAAACATCGGCCGCGAGCGGGCTGCGCGACCGAATTCCCAGGGCGGACGGTCGCGGGGAGCATCTATCCCCGAATTCGTTACGCCGGAATTCGTCCGTGACGAGGTCGCGCGCGGGCGTGCCATCATCCCGGCCAACATCAACCACCCCGAGACCGAGCCGATGATCATTGGCCGGAATTTCCTGGTGAAGATCAACGCCAATATCGGAAATTCCGCCGTCGCGTCGACCGCCGAGGAGGAGGTCGACAAGATGGTGTGGTCGAGCCGGTGGGGGGGCGACACGGTAATGGACCTGTCGACCGGCACCAATATCCACAACATTCGCGAATGGATCATCCGTAATTCGCCGGTCCCGATCGGTACGGTGCCAATCTATCAGGCCCTCGAAAAAGTCGGTGGTCTCGCCGAGGAACTGACGTGGGAAATTTATCGCGACACGCTGATCGAACAGTGCGAGCAGGGGGTGGATTACTTCACCATCCATGCCGGGGTGCGGCTTCCCTTTATCCCGATGACCGCCGAGCGGGTCACGGGCATTGTCAGCCGCGGCGGTTCGATCATGGCCAAATGGTGCCTCGCCCATCATCGGGAAAGCTTCCTGTATGAGAATTTTGAGGAAATCTGCGAGCTTATGAAGGCCTACGACGTCAGCTTCTCGCTGGGTGACGGGCTCCGTCCCGGCTCCATCGCCGATGCCAATGACGAGGCGCAGTTCGCCGAGCTTGCGACGCTGGGCGAGCTGACCGATATCGCCTGGAAGCACGATGTACAGGTGATGATCGAAGGGCCGGGCCATGTGCCGATGCATCTGATCAAGGAGAACATGGATAAGCAGCTTGAGGTTTGCAAGGAAGCGCCGTTCTATACGCTTGGCCCGCTGACGACCGACATCGCGCCGGGATACGACCACATCACCAGCGCGATCGGCGCAGCGATGATCGGCTGGTTTGGTACTGCGATGCTTTGTTATGTGACTCCGAAGGAGCATCTTGGTCTGCCCGATCGGGACGATGTGAAGGTCGGCGTCATCACCTACAAGCTGGCCGCCCATGCCGCCGATCTCGCCAAGGGTCATCCGGGCGCACAGGAGCGCGACGATGCCCTGTCAAAGGCGCGGTTCGATTTTCGCTGGCGCGATCAGTTCAACCTGTCGCTCGATCCTGAAACCGCCGAAGAATTTCATGACCAGACCTTGCCGGCCGAAGGCGCCAAGGTGGCACATTTCTGTTCGATGTGCGGGCCAAAATTCTGTTCGATGAAAATCAGTCAGGAAGTCCGCGAATTTGCCCGGTCGGGCATGGACAAAATGTCGAAGAAATTCCGCGAGACCGGTAGCGAGGTTTATATCGACACCGAGACTGCGGAGAAAGAAAAGCTGGACGCCTCTGTGAGTGCGGCGGAATAATTCCACTTCACGGCTGAACGCAGGTTAACGGGGGCCGTAAGGGCTCCCGTTTTCTACGGATTTATTGTTCGGACGGCGGACCGGTTAGATATCAAAGTGTCTTCCCGCTCGGGATATTCATCTCGACATCAAGACCGTCGATAAAGCCCATCGCCTCGTCGACGCCGATCACGTCGGCATATTTAGCGTGCATGTCGCACAGGTTGATGGCGTGGCTGGCCTGTGAGCGGTCGAAACACGCTTCTTCCACCACGGCGACCCGCAAATTATTGCTGAATGCGTCAATGACCGAGGCGCGCACACAGCCTGATGTCGTGGTGCCGGTTACGATCAGGGAATCCGCGCCGAGATCGTTGAGATAGGCCATGATCGGTGTGCCTGCGAAGGCGCTCGGCTTGTGTTTATGGATGACGATGTCCTGGGGAGACGGCGCAATTTCGTCCATTATTTCATTGCCGTCGCGGTTGAACCCGCTGGCGTTGGGGGCGGTCACGTCTTCTCCGGTTCGGTCATTTTTCCACGCCCAGCCGCCCGCATCCCAGCCATCTTCGCGCGTTGTTCCTGTGGTATAGATTACCGGTATGCCCTTTTCATGGGCCTTGTCGATCAGGTTCCGGAGATGCGGCAGCGCATCCCAGGCATCTTCTCCGCAGGAATTATGGAACTTCTTGATCGAGTCGAGGATCGGCTCCCGCCGGTCGCCGCAGAAATTATAGCTCACATCGATCACCAGCAGCGCCGGACGTTCGCCGAACCCCGCCCGTGCGCCAAACCCGCCATGACCGAACACCTTTTTATCGCGCTCGGTCAGGAAATCGTCCCATATATTTGCCATCAGGAAAGTACTCGCCCGGAGGGAAGATTATATTCGGCGTCGATTGTCTCGATGTAATCGAGCGCCTCATCGACCGGCACGACATCGGCATATTTGGCATGCATGTCGCACAGATTGATGGCGTGGCTGGCCTGCGAGCGGTCGAAACACGCCTCTTCGGCAATTACGACGCGGATATTGTTGCTGAAGGCATCCAGTACCGAGGCGCGCACGCAGCCTGACGTGGTGGTTCCCGTTACGACAAGTGAATCCGCGCCTAAATCGTTGAGAAACGCCTGCAGCGGCGTGCCATAGAATGCGCTGGGCTTGATCTTGCGGATGACGATGTCCTGCGCGCTGGGCGCGATTTCATCCATGATGTCGTTGCCGTCGCGATTGGTGTCGCGCGCATCGGGCGCCGCGGTGGCGACATCCTCGTTCGAGCGCGAGCTCTTCCAGGCCCAGCTTCCCTTGTCCCACCCGTCCTCGCGGATGGTGCCGGTGGTATAGATCACCGGAATGCCCTTGGCGTGGCATTTATCGATCAGCTTGCGGATATGGGGCAGGGCCTCCCACGCATCTTCGCCGCACGACGTCCGCCATTTCTTGATTGAGTCGAGGATTGGCTCCGAGCGTTCGCCGCAAAAGGCGTAGTTCACATCGATGATCA
>JBLHKG010000402.1:0-3371 GCA_047619835.1 Alphaproteobacteria bacterium | reverse complement strand
TCGCACCACCGCCTGAATTCGGGCAATCAACTCGCTTTGGTCAAATGGCCTGGTCACGTAATCAACTGCGCCGAGATCCAGTCCTCTGATAATGCTATCCGGTTCATCAAGATCGGACAGGATTAAAATCGGGGTCTGCTGTCTCGTGCCCCTTAGCCGCTGGATCAGCCGGCAGATCAGCTGGTGTCCCTCCGTATCGGCAGATAACAGATCGAGGATGATCAAATCGTATCCGTAAAGCGTTTCGACCTTCAGACTCGCCGCACCGATATTCATGCTGTTGCACAAAATACCTCCGGCTTTCAGCATCCTCTCAATCGATTTTGCGGAAGCAATGTCGTCTTCCACCAAAAGCACGCGCATTATTTTTTCTCCGGCAATGATCCGATCCCATCAAGGCCAGATTGACAGACATCGTGAGTCGCCAGTGTGCGCAGCATCACACTTTTGACACTTACCGAAGGGTTATATGTTTCCGTCAGACCCCGAGCCAGCCGATTACCAGCCCCTGCAGGACGAACACGCCGAGCCAGTGAAAACCGTCAATGACGTTGAGCATCGCGTTGGCCCACTGCCATGCGTAATTAACCGCCATCGTCGTCATCACGAAACCAAACCAGATCATGGCGCCGGTCAGTACACCGCCCTTGATGGTCATCTGCCCGGTCCCCAGATGGCCAAGCGTACCCGCCAGCATGAAGGCGATGACGAGCTGCGCAACGACCGAAACCACCAACGGCCCCGCCATGCCGCCCTGCTTGAGGGCGTCCTCCGACTTGCCGACAGCCGCCATCCATTGCTTGCCGAGCGATGCGTACCAGGCAAAGCTGAAAATGAACCCCGCTGCAGCTGCGACAAGGATAGCCAGATAGTTCATTCCCGCAAAATGCATGGTGTCCTCCTGTTGCTGAATTGCACTGAATAGGCGATGGCCGAGCTTCGCCAAAAAAAGACCCCCGGGTCAAGCTGTTTGGCCCGGGGGTCGTTCACATCTAAATTTTCAGTTCCGATCAGTACGCGAATACCTTCGCGAACTTCTTGCGGACTTCGTCGGCCAGCTCCGGTGACGTCTGCGCCACTGCCGGGAAGGTGTCGATCCGCTCATAGGGGCGGCAGGCGTTGATGATCACCCGGTTGTTGAACAGCGTTCCCTCTTCGTGCATCGGATCGAGGCGCGACGACTGGCACTGTGTCAGATGGGTGATATCGCGCGACGGGTCCGAGCGCGTGCCCATCGCCCACACCACGTCGTGCAGATTGTGAGCCTCGATATCCTCGTCGACCACGACCGTATAGCGACCGCAATAGGTAGCGGGATTAAGCTGCGACGCCATCAGGCCCGCCTGTGTCGCATGACCGAAGAAACGTTGCTTGATGGCGACCACCACAAAGGTCCGGCCGGAGCCGGCCTCATGATGCCAGACACCGCGAACGTCCTGTACGCCGGCTTTCTCAAGCCCTTCCATCAGCGTCACCGAGCGGGTGAAGCAACGCTCGAACAGATGACTGTGCGGCGGCTTCTGGCTCGCCGCGCAGGTCAGGATCGGGTTGGTCCGGTAATAGATCCGCTTGATCTTGAAAATCGGGTCGAGCTCGGCATCGCCGGCGTAATAGCCGGTCCACTCGCCAAACGGGCCCTCGATGCGGGATTCGTCGGGAACCTGCTCGCCTTCTATGACGATTTCCGAATGAGCCGGGAACGGCAGGCCGTTTTCGCCCATGATCAGATCAATCGGCCTGCCGGCAAGGCCGCCCTGGAAGGCGAACTCATCGACATCGTCGGGAATGGTCATGCGGGCGGCGAGGAAATGGGTCGGATCGACGCCGACCACAATCGTCATCGGGCAAGGCTGACCTTTCGCGAAATATTTGGCGCGCTGGATATTGCCCTGCTTGCCGTTGGAGCTCATCACGCCAAGCGTTTTGCCATCATGCACCATGCAGCGATAGGTGCCGGAATTAACCCGGCCGGTATCGGGGTCGCGGGTGATAACGCCGCAGGCGGTGCCGATATAGCGCCCGCCATCGAGTTCATGATGGATCGGAACCGGGATCAGCTTGGTGATATCGATATCGTCGCCTTCGACGATATTTTCCAGAATGGGTCCGGTTTCGACGATCCGCGGCGGGATCGGCTCATGCTGGAACATTTTCTCGCGATAGGCCTTCAGCAGCTCGAAGCGATTGCCCGACAATTCCGTGTCCATCCCGACCGCAAGCGCCAGACGATAAGGCGAGGCCAGCATGCCATAGAGGCAGCGAAAGCCTTCCGGATAACCGGGAACCTTGTCGAACAGGACGGCTTTGGCTTTCTCAACACGTTCGCGGTAGAGCACTTCGACCACCGCGCCCATTTCCTTGTCCCAATGGGCGCCGTCGACCTTTTCAAGCTGGCCGTTTTCCTCACATGCCGCCAGAAAGTCACGCAGATCCGTCTGCGGACTAAAATTCTCCCTGCCACCATCCATCGTATCAATCTCCTGTTTTTCGTTGCTTGTAAAAATATCGCTTAGACAAATATCTATAGGCGCACATCGCGCGGCTCACATCCCGCGGCTCAGTCCCGCGGCTCAGTCCCGAAGGTGCCCCCATTTATCCCAAGCCTCGCGCCGCACTTCCGGCGTCGGCGCGTTGACTTTCTGGAACTCGTCTTTCCAGTGGAACGGACGACAGGCATCTATTATCGCCCGGCTGTTGGTCAGTTTACCAGCATCGCGATCCTCTGGCGAGATCACCGGATCGAGCGCCGATGACCACATGTTATGGATGATATCGATCCCCTTTGCCGGATCGCAGCGGGTGCAGACAGCCCACATAACCTCGTCGAGATTGGACACGTCGATATCGTCATCCACCACCACCACGAAACGCCCAAGATAGGCACCGGCGTGACAGGTGGCGGCGATCTGACCGGCCTGTGTTGCATGTCCGGGATAGCGCTGCTTGATGCCGATCGCCAGAAACAGCCGCGAGCCACCGATTTCATGGGCCCAGACCTCCGTCACGTCGGGCACCCCGGCGCGGGCGATGTTGTCTTTCAACACCGCAGAGCGACTGATCGCGCGGTAGCGGGCATATTCATACGGCAGGCGGATATGCGCCGCGCCGAGAATGATCGGATCGTTGCGATGATAGATCGCCGCGATATCGACCCAGGGCTCTGCTTCCATCGCACCGCCCTGATAGCCGAGCCATTCGCCGAACGGCCCCTCTTTCATCGTGTTCCCAGGGTGGATAAATCCTTCGATGACAATCTCGGAATTGGCGGGAAACGGCAGGCCGGTATGTTTTCCCTCAACACACTGCACCGCCTCTCCGCGATAGGCGCCCATCATGTCGAGCTCGCTGACACCTTCCGGCACTTCGGTCGA
>JBLHKG010000401.1:0-3385 GCA_047619835.1 Alphaproteobacteria bacterium | reverse complement strand
CCCCTGCAAAAAAGATGAATATGGCCCCCGTTGAAACGGGCGTCCCGATCACACAGCCGCGCCTGCGCGATGATACGCACGAGCTTGCGATCGTCGCCAAAACCCAGACTGCGGAAGACCTGAAACGCCTGATGCATATTAGCGACAATCTCGCGACCATGAATTTCGAGCGGTTTCAGGCCTTCAATCTCGACAACAGGAGCAATACCGCCAAGCCAGCCGGGCTCGCCTTTGACGGCGACGTCTATTGGGGGCTGGAGGCTGACAGCCTCTCCGAGGACACGCTCTCTTATGCGCAGGATCATTTACGCATCCTCTCGGGCCTTTACGGTGTTTTACGTCCGATGGATGCGATCCAGCCTTATCGCCTTGAGATGGGCACCAGAATGGCGAATGGCCGCGGGAAATCCCTCTATGATTTCTGGGGCGCCCGCATCGCCGATCGACTGAATGTGGACCTTGCCGATCATGCCGACACAACCGTGGTCAATCTCGCGTCAATTGAATATTTCAAGTCTGTGGACGCCAAAGCGCTTGGACGGACGGTGATCGGGGCGAAGTTCCTGAACGTGAAGGATGGCGAGGCCCGCTCCCTGATGTATTACGCCAAGCATGCACGCGGTACCATGGCACGCTGGATCATGGAAAACCGTGTGGACCGGGCTGATGGCTTGAAAGATTTTAATGCCGGTGGCTATACCCTCGACGCGACCGCCTCAACCGCCAATGAGCTCGTCTTTTCCCGGCCTCAACCGGCTCTAAAAGGGTAAGAGAGATGGATCCCGCATCAAGTGCGGGAGGGCGATGGAGCGCGATGGAGGGTGACGGCGCGAGCCAGAATTAACCGGCCCGCGCACCCAACCTGAAATCAATCGACCGGCAGGATCGCCGTCGCGTCGTCCGGCAGCTGTACCTCGAACGCGGCCAGCAGCAGCGCGGTGCAGGTATACTGGCCCATCAGCATCACCAGATCGACCAGGATCTGCTCGCCAAACAGCGCCCGCGCCTGGGCGAACAATTCCGTGCTGACATGCTTGTCGCGGATCAGCTCGCGGCCGAAATCGATCAGCACCTGCTCCTTCTCGGGCAGGCCCTCGGTGCTTTTGCGGTGCTTGATGACATCGATGGTTTCGGGTGACAGCCCGACGCGCAGCCCTTCGGGCTCATGCGCCGCCCATTCGAACCGGCTGTCCATTTCGCGCGCCGCGATCAGGATCGCGCATTCGCGGATCGGCAGCTCAAACCCCGCGTGATGGCGCAGATAGCTGCCGAGCGGCTGGCTGTATTCGACCAAATCGGGGCTGTGCAGCTTGATGCCGCCGGGGCCGCGCAGACCGGCCAGAGAATCGCCGGCGGGGCTGGCGTGATTGTCGTAAACCCGAAGCGCTTCGCCGGAGAGGGTTTCGCGTTTGACAAACGGCAGGCGCGAGCCTGATTCGGGATCGATATCGGTCAAAGAGGGTTTCTTGGTCATCTGTTCTTGTTCCTTCAGTCGTAATCCATGGTGCGCTTCTCTATATCGAGGAAGCGGTCGAGACGCGCGGTTTTATGCGCCTGTTTCATTTCGCGCGTCACCTCACCCGGCGCAAAGTACGGGTTTTCTTCATCGTTGAAAAACGCTTCATAAGACTGGCGCGTCGCCTTGTGCTGCGCCGCAAAGGCCGAGCCGGACGAGGCCGCCAGCCGGAAGCCGAGCCCGGCAAGATCGGCGCGCGACATCTCAAAACTCGCGAACCCGTCGGGCGGGGCGAAGATCATCAGCGGCGCGGGCAGTCTCTCGCCAATGATGCGGATTTCTTCGGCGGTGCGCGAATGGATGAAGATCATGTCGGCGCCTGCGCGTGCGTATGCCTCGCCGCGGCGCAGCGCCTCGTCCATGTCATAGGGGCGGAGCGCATTGGTGCGGCCGATGATCAGCGTGTTCGGGTTGGTGCGCGCGTTGACCGCTTCGCGTATCCGCTGGACCATGAATTCGGCATCGACCAGCCGCTCCTCGCCAATATGGTGATGAAAGCGGCGCGGCAGAAACTGGTCCTCGATCTCGATGGCATCGAACCCCGCCGCCTCCGACATGGTCACCGTGCGATGGACATGCGCCGGATCGCCCCAGCCGCCGCCGGCATCCAGCACGATCGGGATATCCGTCACCGAGCGTATATCGAGCGCGACGGCGGCGAGCTCGGGCAGCGCCAGATTGGCCTCGGTCACGCATTTGACCCAGCCGAGCGATCCGCCGCTGAGGTAAACCGCCTTGAAGCCGATATCTTCCGCCTGCCGCGCCATGATCGGGCTGAGCGCCACCGGGGCAAGGATCAGCTCGTCGCCGGCGATCAGTTCTTTCAAGCGCTGCATTGCAGCCTCCCTTTAATTTGGACGGATGCTAATCCAAAGCCCGGCGACGGGCCAGCCCGCGCCGACCGTTATCGGGTGAAATTGGTCACTATCCTGGCCAACTCTTCCGGGTCACCCCGGACAAGCGCAGCGAGATCCGGGGTCATGGCGCCGGCAACAAAGATGGATCCCGGATCAGGTCCGGGATGACGACCGAAAGTGGGGCCGCCACTGGCGCCATCGGACTATACGGCTAAACTGCCGCAACATACTCAGACGCTCGAAAGGCATCACCATGGACCAGGCGACAATCGATACCGACTCCTACCGGCTGCGGCATTTTGTCGAGCGGCTGATCCAGTCGGATGAGCTGGACGTGATTGACGGGGCGACGTCGTTGTCGGCATTGGCATCGCACTGGGTCGGCAACCCGAAGGCGGTGCTGTTCCGCGATGCCGGGCCGGAACATTCCGAAATCGTCGCCAATCTGATGGCCGGGCGCGGCCGCCTTGCGCGGGCGTTCGACACCACCGAAAGCGATCTGCTACAGACCATGCTGAGCCGTATCGCCACGCCGCAGCCGGTGGTCGAGATCGACAGCGCCGACGCGCCGGTGCATCAGGTGGTGTGGACCGGCGACGATGCCGATTTTCTGCGCCTGCCGATTCCGTTTCAGCATGCGCTCGACGGCGGACCTTATCTGTCCTCGACCATCGATATCACGGTCAACCCGGAAACCGGCCTGACCAATGTCGGCTGCCGCCGGATGATGATCACCGGGCGCAAGGAAGCCGGCGTTGATGCCACCGCGCCGAGCGATCTGCGGGCGATCTATGAAGGCTGCGCAAGACGCGGCGAGAGGCTGCCGATCAGTTTTGTGCTGGGCGCCCATCCCACCGTCCATATCGCCGGCACCATGCGCATCCCCGGCGACGAGACCGAGGTGATCGCCCGGCTGCGCGGCGCGCCGCTGCCGGTGGTCAAATGCGTCACCAATGACATCCGCGTGCCGGCCGATGCCGAAATGATTCTCGAAGGCTATTTGGATGAGCGC
>JBLHKG010000400.1:0-3387 GCA_047619835.1 Alphaproteobacteria bacterium | reverse complement strand
CAGCCACCTAAGGCGGCGAGATGAGCTTCCTCCACCCCCGCCGGCTTTCCGCCGTCATTGCCATCAGCGCCCTCATCATCGGCACTGTGGCCTTCTCGTTGCCGGCAACGGCACAAAGCCTGTCGCTCGATCTGGGTGGCGGCGCTTCGGCAACTGGCCGCATCGTTCAGATCATTGCGCTGCTCACAATTTTGTCACTCGCGCCATCCATCCTCGTGATGGTGACATCGTTCACCCGCATTGTCGTTGTGCTATCGTTTCTCAGGAACGCAATGGGCGTGCAGCAAACGCCGCCGAATGCCGTGCTGATCAGCCTGGCGCTGTTTCTCACCGCCTTTGTCATGACGCCCACGCTGGAGCAGTCTTATCGCGACGGTATCGCCCCGCTGTTGGAGAACCGGATCAGCGAGGAAGAAGCATTTTCCCGAACCATCAAGCCGATTCATAGCTTCATGATGACCCATGTCCGCGATCAGGATCTCCGGCTGTTCATGGAGTTGGCAAAGACGCCCCCGGTGGCGAGCCCCGCTGACACGCCGCTTCGCTCGCTGGTGCCCGCCTTCATGATCAGTGAGCTACGACGCGCCTTTGAAATCGGCTTTCTGCTATTTGTGCCGTTCCTGATTATCGACATGGTGGTCGCCTCTGTACTGATGTCGATGGGTATGATGATGCTGCCGCCGGTGATGATTTCTCTGCCCTTCAAGTTGATCTTCTTCGTCCTGGTCGACGGCTGGTATCTCGTGGCGGGTTCGCTGGTCAAGAGCTACGGCGGCGGATAGAAAGCCAGCCTTCTCGTCACGGACAAGAAGCGTTATCGTCCTCCCCGCAACATATCAGGGAGGCTAAATTGCTCGTCATCAATAATGAAATCGTCGCCGAAGTTCTCACCATGCAGGACTGCATCTCGGCGCAGGAAGAAGCATTCAAACAGCTGCCTTCAGGCGGCGCCATCCACCGCCCGCGGATCGACATGTACATGCCGTGCGACCGGGAAGACGGCTATTGGCGCTGGGGCACGATGGAGGGTGCCAATGACGGTTTCTTTGCTATCCGCATGAAATCTGACGTGATGTATTGGCCGACCACCGAAAGCGGCAACTGGACCGAGGAAAAATACTGCATTGAACCCGGCACCTGGTGCGGCATCGTTATGCTGATGAGCACGCGCAACGGCGAGCCGCTTGCGTTCATTAATGACGGCCATATCCAGCATATGCGGGTTGGCGGCGGCGCCGGCATCGGCGTCAAATATCTGTCACGCGAGAATTCTCAGGTGGTTGGCATGCTGGGGTCGGGCGGAATGGCGCGGACCTTTCTTGAGGCGTTTTGCTGCGTGCGCGACATCCAGCGCTGTAATATCTACAGCCCCAACAAGCAGCACCGCGACGAATATGCCGCCGAGATGACGGAAAAGCTCGGCATCGAGGTGGTCGCCATGGATAGTCCGGAAGAGGCAGTGCGCGGCTGCGATATCCTGTCGACCTGCACCGATTCCATGGTCCCGGTCTATGACCCGGACTGGATCGAGCCCGGCATGCATGTCACCAATCTGGGACGGCGTGAGATCTCGGACGGCGTCATGTCAAAGTTCGATGTCGTCATCCGCCAGGGCACTGCGGGCCTGCAGATGAAGCAGACCGAACGCTTTCAGGCAGAGCGAGGCCTCAGCCCGGCAGCGTTCATCGGCGGCACGACCGAGCAAATGAAGCGAATTCCGTCAAAAAATCCCAATCCGGGCTTTGGCGGCGACGACCCGGACTTCATGGATCGCGGCAAGGGCGGCGACAAGCCGGATTTCGCGGCCCTGATTGAGGACCCGTCAATCGGACGCACAAACCCCGACCAGGTGACGTTTTACCGCAATGTCGGAAATCAGGGGCTCCAGTTTTCTTCAGTTGGCGCCGTGGTCTACAAGATTTGCATGGAACGCGGGCTCGGCCACAAAATACCGACCGAATGGTTCCTGCAGGACATCAGGGACTAGCTGTGATGTCTCAACAGGTTGTTCATCCGACCAAATGGTTCCATTTGGTCGGATAGGGCTCTAGGAAGCCCCACCCTTTGCTGTGGTCAAAGCTGGCTTGGCATTCAGGCTATCGAGAAATCCGCGGAAGGTATCGAGTTCTGCCGCCTGGCGCGCCAGTGCCGCGAAATCCTTGACGTCATTCGCAACGCCACCGGCAACCGCCTTGAAGGCGGCGCGACGCGGTGATTTCTCCATCGCCATCCCGTACCGCTGTCGCAGAAATTCCATGCCTTTTCTATCGCCTGCGAGCCCCAGCGCCACCGCACGACGCAGTAAAATATCCACTTCTTCATCACCGAGCGCCGCCGGGTCATACCGGCTACTGATCAGCGCCAGGACGCGCGCAGATTTATACCAGTCGCGTCCCCGCCAATAGATATCAGCCCGCAACAGATCGAACTGATCGGTAAAGTCCTTGGCAATTACGTCGATCGCGTCAAGTGAGCGGCCAGCATCGTTGAGCGCACGGGCTCGAAGATACCGCCGGCGCTCGGCCATAGGCGCATCGGCCTTTTCATCCTTGCTGATATCGAGCGCCAGTATTGCGGCCTCCGGCTTGCTTTCCATCAACCTGATTTCGGCGAGCCTCGTGCCAATCTCGGCCTTCTTTCGTCCCTTGATCCGAAAACGGACCTGATGCTCGTACAGTTTTGCTGCGTCATTGAGAAGGTCGACCTTTACCAGCCGCTCGGCAAGCCGGCGGATCATCTTGTCACCGTCCTTTCCGGGTGGGGTGAGTTCACGGAATTCGTTGAACAGGCCGAGGGCGACAACCGGTCGTAATTTATCCGCTTCATCGTCGAGATAAAAACGCCGGAACAGACTGCGCATTTTTTCGGTTATCACCTCTGATCCCTTAATATTCCGGAAGAGAGATGCCGCCTGTCGCAGCGTCACGAGCGCGGCGCGTAAACTCCCCTGGGAAGCGTATAGGGTGCCCAACTTATGCAGCAGATCAAATTCGAACACGCTGTTGCGCCAGGCGAATTTGAGTTTTTTCAGCTCTTTTATGGCCTCCTTTTCGCCTATCTTGCCGGCTTCGAGCCGCAGATTGATCGTCGCAAAAGCGGCCTTGGCGCGACTCGGCCTGTCGCCATGCTCGATGACCGACTTCCAGATCCCCAGTGCCTTCTCCGGACGGTTGTGCTGCTTATGGACATGCCCTTTCAGATAGGCGATTTGGTCCCGTTCACCGCCACGGACCGAAAGGCCATCAAGCACACGCAACCGCGCTTCCGCGCCGGACGTGGCGTTCAACGAAAGTGCCGCTTCGGTTGCGACGAGCCCGAGACGGCGGGCGAATTGCCGGGGCTGACCCGCAATGATGCCGTCGGTATCTTCAAACAGGCGTTTGGCGC
>JBLHKG010000399.1:0-3388 GCA_047619835.1 Alphaproteobacteria bacterium | reverse complement strand
TGGATGAGGATGCGGCTCGAATTTATTGCGAAGCCGTCTTCGCCGACACGCTCGATGGCCACAAGCTGATTTCCAACAAGTCGGTATGGCGCGATTATCTCAAAGTCTCGAATGAACGCTGGTCAGCGGGGAATATCGTGCTGGTCGGCGATGCCCTGCGCACCGCTCATTTCTCAATCGGCTCCGGCACTCGGCTGGCGATGGAAGATGCCATCTCCCTCGATCGGGCTCTTGATCGGGCCCTCGATCGGGCGCTTGAAAAGGGGAGTGGTGATATTCCCGCCGCGCTTGCCGATTACGAGGCCACGCGCCGCCCGGTGGTTGAGAAGCTGGTTGCCGCCGCCGATGCCAGCGCCCTCTGGTACGAACAATTCGGCGCGCATATGGACCTCGATCCGTGGGACATGGCGTGGAGCTATATCCAGCGCAGCGGCCGGATCAGTGTCGAGCGGCTGGCCAAAATCTCCCCTGACTTTGTGGAGCGCTATCAGGCCGCCCGCGGCGAATAAATTGGCGCTATCATGAGCCTTCTGTCTGTTAACAACGCGAGGTAACGATATGGCCGTGCTGCCCGGCTTCCCCACCGTCCATTTTGATTTTGGCGCGATCGGCGCGCTTGCCGGTGAACTGGCGGCGCGCGGTATCGCCCGCCCGTTGATCATCACCGACAAGGGGCTGGTCGAACACGGTCTGGTTGATGCCGTTCGGGCGGCTCTGCCGGGCAATCCCGATATCGCGGTCTATGACGGGATCCCGCCCAACCCGACCATCGCCGGTATCGAAGGCGCGCTCGGCGTTTATCGCGAACAGGATTGCGACGGCATCATTGCGCTCGGCGGTGGATCGGTGCTGGATGCCGGCAAGGCGCTGCGCGTCGCTGCCACCCATTCCGAGCCGATCATCGAATATCTCAAGGATCCGTCGAAAATTACCGCCAATGTCGCGCCCTATATCACCATCCCGACCACCGCCGGCACCGGCGCCGAGATTACCTTTGGCGGCGGCATTCACCCGGCGCCGGGCGAGCATCAGCTCGGCATCCGCAGCCCGCATGTAAAGCCCGATTTGGTGATCTGCGATCCCGATCTGACGCTTACCCTGCCCCCCGGCCTGACGGCGGCGACCGGCATGGATGCGCTGGGCCATTGTCTCGAAGGGTTTCTGTCCAGCAATATCAACCCGCCGACCGAGGCCATCGCGCTCGACGGCATCGCCCGTGTGGTGGGTTATCTCGACCGTGCCGTGGCCGACGGCAAGGATCGCGAGGCGCGCTGGCACATGCTGATGGCGGCGCTAGAAGGCGGCATGTCGATCTATATGGGGCTTGGCCCGGTGCATGTTCTCGGACATGTGTTCGCCGACAGCCCGATTCATCACGGCGCGCTGATCGCGGCGTCGATGCCGCCGGTGGCGCGGTTTTATCAGGCGCGCAGCGATGACGCGCTGAACGGCAAGCTCGAGGCCCTGCGTGCCGCCATGGGGCTGGCGGCCGGTACCGATCTGGCGACTGGCATCGCCGCGATGAACGCGCGGCTCGGTCTGTCGGCGTCGGTGCGCGCGCTGGGCTATGCCAATGACGATCTCGATGCGCTGGCCGATTACGCCGTGAATGTTCATTTCAACGCCACCGCGCCGATAAGGCCGAGCCATGCGGAATATCGCGACATCTTTGCCGAAACACTGGGGTAGGGACTTAAAATGCCAAACATTCCCGTTTCACGGCGGTCGGTTTTAAGCATCGGCGGAGGGCTGGCGCTCGCTGCGGCGGTTCCGCGCTGGTCGCTCTCCGCTACCCCCGACGTTACCGAGTTCCGGCTCACACCTCGTGCAGCGGCCCGTGTGGCGCTGGTCGGCGCACCCCATCCGAAAACAGAGGTCTGGTCCTATAATGGCAGGGTTCCCGGCCCCGAAATTCGCGTCAAACAGGGCAGCCGCCTGAAGATCATCGTCGAGAACCGGCTGAAAGAGGACACCACGGTTCACTGGCACGGGCTGCGGGTGCCGTTCAAAATGGATGGCGTGTCGCATCTCACCCAGAAGCCGATCGCGCCCGGCGGGCAGTTCACCTATGAGTTCGATCTGCCCGATGCCGGAACCTACTGGTACCACCCGCATGAGCGCGGTTTTGAACAGGTGGCGCGCGGTCTCTACGGCCCGCTGATCGTCGAGGAACGGGAGCCGGTCAAAGTTGATCGGGATATCACCTGGGTGATGGACGACTGGCGTCTGAAGCAGGATGCGCAGATCGCCGGCGATTTCGGCAACGTGATGGATATGGGCCACGCCGGGCGGATCGGCAATACGGTGACGGTGAATGGCGTTGTGCCCGACACATTCCCGGTCCGCGCCGGCGAGCGGGTGCGGCTCCGGCTGATCAATGTGGCGAATGCCCGCAATTTCGCGCTCGATTTTGTCGGCCACAATCCGTGGGTCATCGCGCTCGACGGCCAGCCTGTTGCGCCGCATCGTCTGGGCAAGGGGGGCATCGTTCTGGGTCCGGCGATGCGGGCCGACCTGATCATCGATATGGAGCAGGCGCCGGGCGCGCGCTTTACCGTGACCGACCGGTTTTACAGCCGCCGCGAATACCGGCTGCTCGATCTTGTCTATAAGGATTTGCCGCCGCTCCGTGCACATCCCCTCGGCGCCCCCATCGGCCTGGCCGCCAATACCATGCCCGAACCCGATTTGAAGTCGGCGATCCGTCATGAAATTGTCCTTGGCGGCGGCATGATGGGGCGCATGTCTTCCGCAATGATGAAGGGAAAGCGCGTCGATATCCGCGACATGATGCATCTCGGCAAGATGTGGGCGATCAACGGCGTCGCCTCGACCGGCCATGTGATGGATCCCGCCCTCACCCTCGCCCGGGGACGCAGCCATATTCTGGCGATGAAGAACGATACAAGATGGCCTCACCCGATGCATCTGCACGGCCATTCGTTCCGGGTCATCACCCGCAATGGCCAGCCGACATTGCACAAAGAGTGGCGCGACACCGTCCTGATGGCGCCGGGCGAGAAGGTCGACGTTGCCTTCGTTGCCGACAATCCCGGCGACTGGTTGCTTCATTGCCACGTGCTGGAACATATGGCCGGCGGCATGATGGCGGTGGTCCGCGTCGCCTAGAGCACTATCCGACCAAATGGGACCATTTGGTCGGATAGCGCTCTAGCCGGTTCCCCGTGACGGCCTCTTCCCGCAACGGCGGGCCGGCACATCACACGGCGATATTAAACAGCCGGGCCGCGTTGCGCGACATGATCCGGTCTTTCGATTCCTTTGAAATCCCGCGGGTTCGCGTCACGAACCCGACCGGGTCTTCCTCGACCTCACCGCGCGGATAATCGGTTCCCATCATGATTTGCCGGTCGCCGACCTTCTTCAC
>JBLHKG010000398.1:0-3396 GCA_047619835.1 Alphaproteobacteria bacterium | reverse complement strand
AATGGCCAACGGCATCATCGGCGCCTCGGGCCGCCGGGTCGACTGGGTCCACATACCCGTGCTCGACCGAACCGACGACGCGTTCTACGCCCCGCTCAAGGATCTGAAACCGGCGGGCGCCCGGGTCTATCTCGGCATGATCCACAATATGGACAGCTTCGACGCGCGCATGGCGGCGGCAAAAAAATTCCTGCCCGATTTCGGCCTCGCCGCCTATTGCGGCATGGGCCGCGTTGCGCCACTGCAACTATCCGGCGTGCTCGAGGACCATTTGCGGGCGGTAGGGGCATCGAGCTAATTACGGCTGCTCCGCCCCCAGTAACAGAGCTCCACTTAGAGCGGGGGCACTTTTCAGGTTGACCCATAGCAGCCTTCGGCCTCTATAGACTCACTTCGTGCTGGCAGACTCACTTCGTGCTGGCGCATAGACTTTCTTCAATTACGCGTTAGGGAGAAAACGTGGCAGAAGAACGTGTCTTGAGGAGACTGGCAGCAATTGTCTCAGCGGACGTTGTTGGCTACTCGAAGATGATGGGGCAGGACGAGGCGGGAACGCTGGCGCGGCTCAAGTCTCTTCGGTCTGAGTTTCTTCACCCTAAGATCACCGAGTACGGCGGGCGGATCGTAAAGACCACCGGCGACGGCACGCTGATTGAGTTTGGCAGCGCCGTCGATGCCGTATCCCATGCGGTTGACGTTCAGCGCGGCTTAGCCGAACGAAACGCGGACCTCCCCGAGGAACAGCAGATCCATCTCCGTCTTGGCATCAATGTCGGCGACATCATCATCGATGGTGATGACATCTATGGAGATGGCGTCAACGTGGCCGCCCGACTCGAAACCGCCGCAGAGCCAGACGGCATTTGCATCTCAGCGCGGGTGCATGACTACGTAGGAGATCGGCTCGACCTGGCATTCGAAGATATCGGCCAGCAATCGATGAAGAACATAGCCGAGCCGGTCCACGTATATCGGATTCGGTTGGGGGAGCACGCCCCAGTAACCACCGTTAAACTATCAGGATCGCCACCGCTTCCTGATAAGCCTTCCATAGCAGTGTTGCCGTTCCAGAACATGTCGGGAGACCTGGAACAAGAATATTTCTCCGACGGTATTGCGGAGGACATCATTACAGACCTCTCGAAAGTTTCCGGACTGTTCGTGATCGCGCGTAACTCGTCCTTTGCCTACAAGGGCAAATCGCCCGATATGCGTCAGGTGGGGCGGGAGTTGGGCGTGCGTCACCTTCTCGAAGGCAGCGTCCGCAAGGCGGGCGACAAAGTGCGTATCAATGCCCAGCTCATCGACACACGGAACCGCGGGTATCTTTGGGCCGAGCGATATGACGGAAACCTGGATGATATTTTCGCCCTTCAGGATGAGATCACCGCGAAGATCGTCTCCGCCCTGAAAGTCAGCCTTACCGCAAATGAGCGTGCGCGGGGAGAAGCCGCCCCCACCAAAGACATGGAGGCCTATGACTTATTCCTGCGCGGCCGGGTAGCGATGTTTCCTCCGTCCGCCGACGGCAACGCCCGCGCCAGCGCGTTACTGGAACAGGCCATCGAACGCGATCCGGCGTTCGCGGATGCATACGCCCACCTCGGTTACGCGTATTTCCTCGCTTCGGCCTTCATGTGGACGGAGGAGGCAGGTAACCGGAAAGCGTTGGAGATGGCGGAAAAGGCGGTCGAACTCAACCCGGGTTCAGCGTGCGCCCGTGCGAGGTATGGATGGATCAGCTGCGCCTGTGGCGACCATGAACGGGCCGTCGCGGAACTTGAACATGCCATCGAGCTCGACCCCAACGACGCCGACAGCTACCACTGGCTGGCCGAGACCATGAATTACATGGGCGAGCCCGAGAGGGGCCTTGAATTGGCCAACACGGCAATGCGGTTCAGCCCTCACCTCCATGGCGCGGTCCTGGCTCACTCGAACTATTTGCTCGGGCGGTACGATGAGGCCATTGCCACGTTGTACGATGCCAAGGTCCGGGCGCCCGGATTTCCAGTCAACTACGCGTACCTCGCCCTGGTCTACACGGCAATCGGGCGCGAGGAAGACGCGCGGGCCGAGATTGCAACCCTGCTTAACCTCGTTCCACGCCTCACTCTCAAGGTCTGGCATGAAAGAAGCCCCACGTATAAAATCAGGGCCGAAATTGACCGCTTTGACAACGCCATGCGTAAGGCAGGCCTGCCGGAGAGATAATTGCATACGGTGTAATGCAAAAGATCCGACAATATCGCCTTATGGCTAAATAACGGCTGTTTGGCCCGCCCAAAATCACTTCCGCTCCGCCCTCAACTCCAGACATTTGCCGGAAATTATGGACCGGTTTTCGTCAAACTGACGATGAGGTCAAAACCGCGCTAGTCGCCCCAGATTTCCTTCGCGACGGCGGTGATCTGCGCGAGCTTGGCCTTCTGCAAATCGATCGACACCGCATCGGGCTGACCCGCGCTGGTGGAAAAGCCGCATTGTGGGCTGAGCGAGAGCTGATCGAGATCGATATATTGCGTTGCTTCCTCGATCCGCCGCTTGATGTAATCGGCGGTTTCCAGCTCCGGCCGTTTGGTGGCGACGATGCCGAGGATTATTTTCTTGTCCTTCGGCACGTATTTCAGCGGCTCGAACGAACCGGCGCGCTCATTATCGTATTCGAGAAAATAAAACCCGACCTTCATGTCGTTAAACAACGGCTTAGCAATCGGATCATAGCCGATATTGGCCTGCCAGTTGGGGTCCTGACTGCGGCAGATATGGACGCCGACCTGCATGCCGTCAGGCGCGCCGGCCACCACCGCATTGATCGCCTCGATATACATCGGCAGCAGATCGCGCCAGTCATCGCCGCGCTCTTCGAGCAGTTTGCGGGCGCGGGGATCGCCGAGCTTGACCAGCGATGTCTCGTCAATCTGGACATAGCGGCACCCCACCGCCGCGAGCGATTGAAGCTCCTGATGGTAGGCATGCACCAGATCGGTCCAGAAATTATCGATATCGGGATATATCTCGGCGCTGATGTTCTTGCGCCCGGCCCGGTAATGGATGTAGCCCGGCCCCGGCAGGGTGATTTTAGGCGTGGCCGTGGCGACGGAGGCCAGAAAGCGGAAATCCTCGGCATTGCGCGAGCCTTTCCATTTTACCGGTCCCGTCACGCGCGGAATCCGCATCGCCGTTCTGGCGCCATGCTGGGAGGAGGCCTTCCAGCCGTCATCCTCCGTGAACTGGATTTCGACGCCGTCCAGCGCCGCCGAGGTAAAGGAGTCTGAATAGGTATTCCGCCGATATTCGCCGTCGGTGACGATTTGAAGCCCGATCTCCTCCTGCATCGCGACCACCTCGCGGATGGCGGCGTCTTCCGCGCTTTTCAGCGCGGCGGCGTCGGAT
>JBLHKG010000397.1:0-3410 GCA_047619835.1 Alphaproteobacteria bacterium | reverse complement strand
GCCTTGTCACGTCCACCCGACCGGGTCCGACCGACAGAAAACGATTTAAGCTTCGCACATCAAACGTGAAACCGTTGTTGAATTGCGTCCCGTGCTGTGAAACCATCAACATGTCGTATATCTGCCCGAATCACGAGACGGAATACTGACGGCTATGCATTGTTCTACGAACCGAAGCGAAGTTCTACGAACCGAAGCGAAATCATTAATCCAGGGAGGAATTCATGAAATATTCGATAAGCGCGATGGTAGGCCTTGTCGGCGCGGCGGCAATTATGTCACCCGCCATCGGCCAGAATGCTGCGGGCCTTTATAAAGGCAAAACAATTACCATGACCATGGGCACCCGCCCCGGCGGTAGCTTCCAGGTTTATGGACGGCTGTTCTCCCAATACATGCCGAAACACATTCCGGGCAATCCCACCATCGTGCCCGCCTTCATGCCGGGCGCCGGCGGCACCAAGGCGGCCAATTACCTCTATGCCGCAGCGGCGAAAGACGGCAACCAGATGCTGCTGTCGCATGCGCTTCCGCTGGCCCAGATGCTCAAGCCAAAGGGGCTGAAGTTCAAATCCGAGAAATTTCAGTGGCTGGGATCGTTCAGCGCCATCACGCAGCTTCTGACCACCTGGCATTCGTCGCCGATAAAGTCGCTTGCCGATGCGAAAAGCAAGCAGGGCGTCATGAGCGCCTTCGCAAAGAACCATCTGACTTATCAGTACGTGTCGATGGCCAACAATATTCTCGGCACCAAGTTCAAGATCATCGTCGGCTATCGGGGAGGCGCCCGGAACAACCAGGCAATGGAACAGGGCGAGACTCACGGCTGGGTGCCGTCCTGGGGTAATCTGAACGGCACCAAACCGCATTGGCTGGCGGAGAAGAAGGTCAATCTGCTGATGCTTTATGGCTTCAAGCGGCTGCCGGAAATTCCCAACGTGCCCACCATCCTTGAGCTGGCGCCCAAGAAGGACAAGGAGGTCGTCGAATTCATGCTCAACGGTACGCCCATCGCGCGGTCGCTGGCCTTCCCGCCAGGTGTGCCGGCCGCCCAGGTCGCAGCCATGCGGGCCGCCTTCGGCAAGACCGTGGCTGATTCCGGATTCCTCGGCGAGGCGAAGAAGCGGAAGATGTTGATCCAGCCGCGCACCTGGCAGGAAACCACGGCGCTGGTGAAAAAGATCGTCGGCTCCTCGCCGGCGCTGGTCGCACGCGTCAAAAAGGCTGCGGGCCTCTAAAAGCCGGACCTTTAATATCCGGTCCTGACCGGCAAGAAAATTTGGGCCGTCGCGGAGACAACCGCGGCGGCCTTTTTTATGCGGGGGGTATGGCTCTACTTACGGCGCGGGTGCTGCACTGGGCCTGCCGGCCTGCGCTATCATGGCATCGCGTTTAACGCGGAACTGGCCCCAGAGCTGCCCGTCGTTTTCCTTAAGGTTTCGTTCGACGACAAATAGCGCCGCCACGATGTGAAGCCGCAAAATATCGACCTGTTCGAGTGTCGGCGAGATCTTCGGGTCGCGACAATATTCGCAGGCGGACTCACCAATTTCAGCCAGCAAAACATAGCCAAACATTCCTGCCTGCCCTTTGAGGTCATGCATGATCGTGAAAAACTTTTTGGCCCCCCCCAGCCGCACGTCAGCATCGTCCGACGCGGCGTTGAGGGCGGCAAGGGCGCCATCCAGATCATCCTTGGCCCAGATCTCAAATTCGCCGGCAAGATTTCCGATCACATCGTCCACAGCATCGAAAAATGCGTCATCCGGCGGGCCGTCGGCTTTTGGCGCTCGGACCGGATGAATCCCCATTATTCCAGCCTATTTTCCGTAAAGCGGCACAGCATCGATTGATCCAGCGCTGTGAACGGACTCTCGATAAGCAGAAACAATACCGGGTGCGGTCTGATCGGACATATCGACATATGTTTCGGTCGGCAGATATGAAGCAATTGCAGCCTCTATCTCCGCCATCAGAATCAAGGGATCGATCGGCTTGGCAACAAACCCGGTCAAGCCATGTGCAATATAGGCATCACGGTCCGCATTCATCTCATTGGCGGTGACCGCTATAATCGGTAGATTCGCGACCGGGCCGGACATTGCCCGGATCTGCCTTGTCGCCATCAAACCATCGACATTCGGCATATGGATATCCATGAGGACAACATCGAAATTCTGCGCGCGAACCGCATTAACGGCCTGCTCACCGTCATCGACAACAACGACCCGATGTCCACAATGCGCCAGCAACGCCAAGATCAATCGTTGATTGGCCAGATTATCCTCGGCAACAAGGATGTTGAGACCAGCCTTGTGCCAGTTCTCCGGCATCACCCCTTCATCTGCTTTGATGGTCTGTGCTGGCACAAAAATTTCCCGGTTGTTTCCAAATTTTGATCGAGGCCGCGCGAAACACATTCGATTTCCACAGACTATCGGTTGTGAGAATTAAGAAATTCATAAAGCCATCAGGGGTTTTTGACCACGCGCAGAACTGCCAGCACGGGTGATCACACGCCGAATTTGTTGTATTAATCGGGCGGTATATCGGCAATTGCCTGCCATGCCTTCAGGACTCCACCGCACAAGGACCTCGTTATCCAATGTCTGACGCCTTTATCTGCGACGCCGTTCGCACCCCCATTGGCCGCTATGGCGGCGGCCTTTCCTCGATCCGCACCGACGATCTCGCGGCTCTGCCGATCAAGGCCTTGATGGAACGCCATGCGGATCTGGACTGGACGGCGGTTGAGGACGTCATTTATGGCTGCGCCAATCAGGCCGGCGAAGACAACCGCAATGTCGCCCGAATGGGCCTGCTACTGGCGGGTCTGCCGGACTCCGTACCGGGCGCGACGGTCAACCGACTGTGCGGTTCAGGCCTCGAAGCCACCGGAGCGGCGGCTCGCGCGATCAAGGCCGGCGATTGCGATTTGATGATCTCCGGGGGTGTGGAAAGCATGTCGCGGGCGCCGTTCGTGATGCCCAAGGCCGAAACCGCCTTTTCACGGAGCAATACCGTCTACGACACCACGCTCGGCTGGCGGTTCGTCAACAAGCTGATGAAGGCCCAGTACGGCGTCGACAGCATGGCGGAAACGGCAGAGAACGTCGCAGAGCAATTCCAGATTTCGCGTGAAGATCAGGATGCGTTCGGTTTTCGCTCGCAGCAGCGGGCCCATCAGGCCCAGCTGGCGGGACGGTTCGACGATGAGATGATACCGGTTTCGGTCCCGCAGCGCCGCGGCGATCCGGTTATCGTCGATAAAGACGAACACCCGAGATCCGACACCACACTGGAGAAGCTCGCCAAACTGCCGGCCCCGTTCCGCGAGGGCGGCACCGTGACGGCGGGCAGCGCCTCCGGTCTCAATGACGGCGCCTGTGCGCTGCTGCTGGCATCGGAAA
>JBLHKG010000396.1:0-3447 GCA_047619835.1 Alphaproteobacteria bacterium | reverse complement strand
CCAGAAAGGGCCGGTTTTCGGCGAGCAGCCGTTCGGGATGTTCCGTGCCCTCAATCCGCCAGCGCCCGGTCTGGCGGACCAGCCTGATATAGCGCGCGGCGAGCCAGCAGGCTGCTGCCCGCGGACCGGGTCGCCGCATCAGGGATTTGAAACCGGCCATGGGTCAGGCTGTCGCCTTGGAAGTTGATGTCGTGGTTACTGGTGAGACGGGCGCCGCCTGATCGGCGAACTGCACCGCGTAGAGCCGCGCATAGGCCCCGCCCTCTGCCAGCAGCGATTGATGGGTGCCGCTTTCGGCAATCCGGCCCTCCTCCATCACATAGATCAGGTCGGCGGAGGTAACGGTCGACAGGCGGTGCGCGATCACCACGGTGGTGCGCCCCTGTGTCAGGGTTTCCAGCGCGGCCTGTACCAGACGTTCGGTCTCGCTATCGAGTGCCGAGGTGGCTTCGTCGAGCAGCAGGATCGGCGCGTTCTTGAGCATCGCGCGGGCGATGGCGATGCGCTGGCGCTGGCCGCCCGACAGCCGCAAGCCGCGCCCGCCGACATGGGTGTCGTAGCCGTCGGCCAGTGTTTCGATAAAGTCATGCGCCTCGGCTGCCGTGGCTGCGGCGATGATTTCGTCCTCGGTCGCGCCGGGCCTTCCATAGGCGATGTTGGCGCGCACCGTGTCGTCGAACAGGGTGATGTCCTGCGCCACCAGCGCGATGTTGGCGCGGAGCGAGGTCAGCGTCACATCGCGGATATCATGACCGTCGATGGTGACCCGCCCGATCCCGCAATCGTAGAAGCGGGGAATCAAATTCAGGATGGTCGATTTGCCGGCGCCCGACGGGCCGACCAGCGCGACCGTCTTGCCGGGTGGAATCTCGATATCGATATCGTTGAGCGCGGCCCGGCTTGCCTCATAGCCGAAGCGCACATTCTCCAGCCGGATATTTCCCTGCACGTTTTCGAGCGTTGTCGCACCGGGCCGGTCCTGAATGTCGGGCTCGATATCGATCAGCGCGAAGATCCGCTGGGCCGCAGCGAGCCCTTCCTGCAGCGCGGCGTTGAGATTGGCGAGGCTCTTCATCGGCTGGTAGGCGAGCAGCAACGCGGTGACGAACGAAAAGAACGTACCCGGCGTGGTCGTGCCGTCGATCACCCGCCCGCCGCCATAGAGGATGACGATGGCAATCGCGACGCCGCCCAGCGTCTCCATGATCGGGTGGGTCAGCGAGCGCACCCGGGCGGCTTTCTGGAGTAGCTGAAAAATAGTTTCAATCACCGCTCCGGCGCGGCCGATCTCGTAACTTTCCATGCCATAGGCGCGGACATGGCGCGCGCCGCGAAAGGTTTCGTCGAGGATGGTGGTTAGCTCGCCCATCTGTTCCTGGGTATTGGCCGACACCTTGCGCATGCGCTGGCCGATGCGGACGATTGGCCAGACGGCGATGGGGAAGACGACGAACGCCACCAGCGCCAGCTTCCAGTCCTGATAGAACATCAGCGCCACCAGAAAGGAGAGCGTCAGCGTATCCTTGGCGATGCCGGTCAGCGCGGTCGACACCGCGGCGCGCAGCATGTTGGCGTCAATATTGAAGCGCGAGATCAGTTTGCCGGTCGAGTTGGCCTGAAAGAACGAGATGTCGGACCGCATCAGATGCGAGAACATCTCAAGCTGAACCCCGGCGATGATGCGCTGGCCAATATAGTTCATGGTGACCGACTGGCCATAGGTCGAGCCGCCCTTGATAATCGCGACGGCAAGAATCGCCGCCGGCACCAGATAGAGCATCTCGCGGTTCTTGTTGAGGAAGACCTCGTCAAGCACCGGCTGCATCAGCCACGCATTGGCGGCGGTCGCGCCGGCGACCAGCATCATGCACAGAACCGCGAACGCAATCCGCCCGAAATGCGGCCGCACATACTGGCGCACCAGCCGGTTGACCAGCATCCGGGTCGATGGTCGGGCGAGCGGCGCAGCGTCGGGTGCAGGCTCTGGCGCAGGCTCTGGCGATGTTATGGATTCAGGATCGTTCATGTGTCCGCGAAAACTTCCGTAGATTCATGGGGAGAATCATAGCATGCCGGAAGACTCGCGGCGAAATGTTTGAGGGGGGGGTGTTGAGGTGGCTTTGCCTCAGACCCCCGCCACCGTCATGCCGTCGATGCGAAGCGTCGGGGCGTCGGTGCCGGTGCGGAACACGAGGTCGCTGGCCGGGGTCAGGGTTTTGAACATGTCCTTGAGATTGCCGGCGACGGTCATTTCGCTGACCGGGTAGGCGAGCTCGCCATTTTCGATCCAGAAACCGCTGGCGCCGCGGCTGTAATCGCCGGTGATGCCGTTGACGCCCATGCCGATCATCTCGGTGATGAAAAACCCGTTCTCGATTTCGCCGATCATGTCCTCAGGCGAGATCGTGCCTGCTTCCATATAGATATTGGTCGAGGCCGCGCCGGGTGGGCCGCCGGTACCGCGCGAGCCGTTGCCGGTGCTTTCCAGCCCGAGCTGGCGGGCGGCGGAGAGATCGAGAATCCAGGTGGTCAGCCGGCCGTCCTCAATCACGTTCTTGGTGCGGGTCGCCAGCCCTTCGGCGTCGAACGGTTTGGAGCGCAGCCCGCGAATACGGTAGGGATCGTCAACCAGACGGATGCCCTCGGCGAAGATCTGCTCGCCCATGCTGTCTTTCAGGAACGAGGTGCCGCGCGCGATCGAGGCGCCGTTGATCGCGCCGAACAGATGCCGCACCATGCCGCCCGACACGCGCCAGTCATAGATCACCGGCACCGACTGGGTTTCCACTTTACGCGCATTGAGACGCTGCACCGCGCGCGTCCCCGCGTTGCGGCCAAGCTCGGCCGGCGAGGTCAGGTCGCTGCCATAGACCGCCGTCGAATAATCGTAATCGCGCTCCATCCCGGTGCCTTCTCCCGCCAGCACCGACACCGAGATGCTGTGGGACGAGACCGAATAGCCCCGGGCAAAGCCGTTGGTGGCGGCGACCGCGACATTGGCGCGCGACCAGCCGGCCGAGGCGCCTTCGGAATTGGTGACCCCGGCGATGCTGCGCGCCTCATCCTCGGCCTCGGCGGCCATCGCCACCATCGCATCGGGGTTGGGCTCAGCCGGGTCGAAAATATCGAGATCGGGGAATTCGGTGGCGAGCTGCGCCGGATCGGCGATGCCGCAGTACGGGTCCTCCGGCGCGGCCTTCGCCATGGCCACGGCGCGCTCGACCATCTCGGCCATTGCGTCCTCGGAATGATCGGTCGAGGACACCACCGCCTGCTGCTTGCCGATCAGCACCCGGAGGCCCAAATCGGCGGATTCGGCACGCTCCAGCTTCTCCGGCTTGCCGAGCCGCTGCGAGATTTCCAGCGAGGTGGCGTCATAGATCAGCGCATCGGCTGCATCGGCCCCGGCCTTCTTCGCGGCGCGGAGCAGGGAATCGAGAATATCGA
>JBLHKG010000395.1:0-3456 GCA_047619835.1 Alphaproteobacteria bacterium | reverse complement strand
GGCTTCCACAACAACTCGACCAGGCGCTACAACGAAGAAGCCGCGAAACTGGCCTGGAGCCGCACCATCGCGTTCTTCAAGAAGAACCTGAAATAGCCGCCTGGGACAAACCGTAATCACGCAGAAAAAAGGTGGCCCCGCTTTATCGAGCGGGGCCGCCGCTGCGTTTGGACCGGGCGTTTGGACCGTTTTGCTCGCTTTCGGCGTCGAAAATTCCGGGAAAATTCCGGTCTTAACTATTTTAATTAAAATTTTAGCAAAGTTTCTCATAGATACTGGCCAAACTTTCAACAATTGAACGGCAAATTATGCGGATCTGGGGCCAGCCATGATCAACAGCATTCCGGCCTCGGTCATCACGACCGCAAACCCTGAAATTCTCGCGGACCAGGAGCTGCTCGCCGACCGCGCCAGGGAACAGTTTCACCGCGCGCCGGTCGAAAAAACCATCAACGCGCGACCGCTTGATGCACGGACCACCGGCTATGAGGGGGGGAACTCCGCCCTGGCCGGCGGTTCCGGATTCCTGAACACCGCCAAACATATGATCAAGGGGGCGATGAGTGATTTTCGCCACGGTCTTCAGGATTCCTTGCAGGATCTCGGATTCAAGGGCGGGCTGGCCACCGAGCTGACCCAGGAGGTGTTGGACGCGACACGCGACGCGCTGACCTACGGCGCCGATTTCAGCATAAATCTGATGGTTGCGGCGGTGTCCCAATCAATGTCGGTCAGCGCCGCGGGCACGTCATCTTCCTTCAGCATGATGGCCAGCTCTGTCGAGATTAACGTTAACCACACGACCGGCTCGATTACCGTCAGCACGACCAGCGTCTCGATCGAAGGCCAGACCACCAACGGGTATGGCGCCGCGCCGCCCCTGTTGCTCGATATGCTCGATTCGGAACGGTTTCGCGCTCAGGATCTGACCAGCGAGCTGCTCGCGCTGCAGGATTTCACCGATATCACGGTCGATGAGGACGCGCCGGACGCGATTTTAAACCAGGCCCAAAAAGATGCCCAAATTCAGGCGGTGAGAGAACTGGCGGAAATCGAAGCTGACGTGGCGGAGATCAAGACGCCGCGCGTGGTAAGCCGTCCGGACTCAAACGCCCGTGTTTTTGTCACCGCGCTGCGACATGAGGTGAACGACCGCGAAGAGAAAATCACCATTATCCGTTTCGACGCGATGGTGCCGCTTTCCCGGTCCGGGTCCCCCCCGTCCGCATCCTCGCTGCCGGTAACGGCGGAAACCCTGCGCGCCGAAGCATCGAAGGCAAACGATGTATCGCTGATGGTCTGATTGCGAAGCGCCGGAACCCGCGCTTAGTTTTCGGGGCGGCGCGGGGTCTCCCCGGTTTCTTCCCCGGCCTCGTTATTAAGCAGCTCGACGTTAAGCAGATGCGCGCGCTCAAACGCGGCGGAAGCGGCCGCCGCATCGAGAATCCCGGCCTCCAGCAATTTGGTCAGCGTTGTCGCCAGCCGTTTTCCGAACCGGGCCCGGGTCAGGGCAATCTCTTTCGAGCCGCCGGCCGGAAGGGTGGATAGCAGGGTCTCGAGAATTTCCGCCTGCCGCCGCCAGCTCTCCGGCGCGTTATCGGCGGCGAGCGTCGTCAGCTCGTCGAGCAAAATTTCCGTATCGGTAATCTTTGGGCCGGGCTTCGGCTTTCCCGTGATGCCGGTGATACTTGTCGCCTTTTGTGCCACCACGCCGAGCTCGACACCGCGCGTCCGGCAGCGCTGCAACAGCTGCACATGCCAGCGCAGGCGCGCCGCCTCGTCTATATCCCCGGCTTGATCGGCTTGCTCGGCAAGATTTTTGATGCCTTCCAGCATCCGATCCGACAGAAGCGGGTCGCCCCAGGCACGCAGCAGCGCCGCCTTGTCGTCGAGCGTGCTCTGCCGCAGCCACAAATTAACCAGCGCATCGGCAAAGGCGGTCGCGCCGTTTTCCACACCCTGATCGCGGCACGCCCTGACCAGATCGGCATGTATGGCGGCGCCCGCCATGGACGGCGGCTCGCGCCCCGCCCGCGTCAGCAAGACCTGCCCGGCGTCCTCGGATATCAGGCGCTCCTTTGCGCCGTCGATCACAGCGATTTTCGCCGCCAGCCCCTCCGCCGCCAGCAGCTTGTCGACCAGCTCGTCGAGCGCCTCGTTCAATGGGTTTTCGGTCATACAATGCGCCCCCACGCACCCGGCTGTACCCGTCAAAATTCCCGCTCAGTATAACAGTGGAGATAACTCGCGCGAGTTAACATCGAGGTAAAAACCACCGCGCCGTGTCACCCAAGCGCGAATTCCGCCAGCGCGGTCCTGGCCTCCTCCACCGCCCCGCCCCAATTGCGCGCCGCCGGCTGGCGGAACAGGCGCATGGTGGGGTACCACGGTGTGTCGCTGCGGTGCAGCATCCAGCGCCAGTCGGGCACGAAGGGGAGCATCAGCCAGACCGGCTTGCCGAGTGTGCCGGCCAGATGGGCGACGGCGGTGTCGACCGCGATCACCAGATCGAGCGCCTCAATCAGCGAGGCGGTCCCCGCGAAATCGGTTAGATGGTCGGCGAGATCGGTCACGGTCGATTGCAGATTTTCCTGTTCGATCTGGTCGCGCGCCGGGCCGAGCTGCAGGCTGAAAAAATCGCAGCGCTCATTTTCGAACAAGGGCCTGATGTGGCTGAGCGCCATCGAGCGGTTGCGGTCATTGCCGTGCTGTGGCCGTCCGGCCCATACCAGCCCGATGCGTTTGTTACCTGTCTCCGGCAATTCGATCAGCGGCGGCGACGGGACTTTCAGCCCGGGCGCGGCGGGGATCGAAGCCTCCTCGGTGCCGAACAGAAACGGCAGGCTGAGCAGCGGCGCGTAGCAATCGAACGACGGCATGTCTTCTCCGGCCTGCACCAGAACATCGGCGCCTTCGATGCCGTCGAACAGGCGCATCAGCGTTTTGTGCGCTTCGAATATAACCGTGCCGCCCCTCTGTTTGACCTGCGGCAGGAAGCGGGCGAATTGCAGCGTATCGCCGAACCCCTGCTCGCTATGGATCAGAATGCGCTTGCCGGCCAGCGTCTCGCCTTCCCAGCGCGGCGCATCGAACGTGCGGCCATAGGCGTTGAGGCCGGGGCAGCGCAGTCGCCATTCATATTCGCGCCAGCCCTCGCGGAACCCGCCATGCATCAGCTGGACATGGGCGCGGTTCCAGTGTGCCTCGGCATAGTCGGGCCGGATCGCCAGCGCAGCGTCGAACGCATCGGCGCCTTTTTTCATCTGGCCGAGCCGGATCATCAGCGTGCCGAGATTGAGCAGCAGCTCGGGATTGTCCGGCTCGAGCGCCAGCGCGCGGCGCGCCGGCTCGACCGCGTCTTCCATCAGATGCATTTTCTGCAGCCCGACGCTGAGATTGCGCCAGCCGTCGCACAAATCGGCATCGAGCTCGACCGACCGGCGATAGCTCGCCACC
>JBLHKG010000394.1:0-3459 GCA_047619835.1 Alphaproteobacteria bacterium | reverse complement strand
CTGGATCGGCATTGACCGCCCCGGCACGGGCCAGAAGGGCTGCTTCGCCCGGCGAGAATCGACCGGACTTCACCGCCTCCCGAATTTTTCTCTGGTCACTGTTGGGCGAATTACGCAGCAGGATATTGCGAGCCTGATCGCGCGGCCTGACGTCCTGCGGGCGTTCCGCGCCCGGATTCGGCGTCCGCAGTCCGAAATCTGGCGGCAGACTGAGGGGCGCACGGGTCACCACTTCGAACTCGTCAGGCACCTGCTTCTGCAGGCCGGCCACGCTTTTGACGGTTTCGCAACCGCCTAGCGCGATGAGCGCAGCAACCGCAACGGAAATCGAAATTACGCGTCTCTTCATCACCGTCACTTTTCTGGTTAGCTTCATATTACGGCGTTTTGGAGTCTGATTTCAAGGAATCAACGATTAGCAGGGCTACTCCTACGGTAATTGCGGAATCGGCGACATTAAAAGCCGGCCAATGCCACGCTCCAACATGGAAATCGAGAAAATCCACCACGGCGCCATAGTAAATCCGATCGATAACATTGCCGATAGCACCCCCGGCGACGAAACCCAGCGCCAGCGCCAGCAATCGCGATTCCGCATAGCGCATCCAGATCAACAAAGCAGCAGCGATAAGCACGGCAAAGACGATCAACGCCCAGCGTGCCCAGTCCGGCGCATCGTTAAAAATCCCGAAGCTCACGCCCCGGTTATACACCAGCACCAGGGAAAAAAATTCGATCAGTGGAATCCGCTTCGGCGGGTTCATGACGATGGTGAGAATCCACCATTTGCTGAGCTGATCGAGAAGGATGGTCAGCACCACAGCCAGCGCCCCGGCAGTAAAGGGAGAACTGATCTTCATGCGATCATACCTTTGTCCAAAATTGATGGCTAACCAGCCACGCTGCCGACGACAATTGCGTCATCCGTCGGTGGCGCGCAAGGATTCCCCGGCGGAATCACAGCTAGCGCGGCGCGGGCCACATCGCAATCGGTTGCAATCTGTGCGCGGATCGCATCGATACCGTCGAACTTCATTTCGGGCCGCACGAAATCGGCGAAGGCAACCCGCAAATTCCGACCGTAAAGATCTCCTTCGAAATCAAAGATGTTGGCCTCCACCGTCACCCCTTCGCCGTCAAATGTCGGCCGGCGCCCAACATTGGCCACCCCAGGATGCCAATCGGTCGTCTCGCCTTCGACGATGCCGACCCACACCGCATAAACGCCGAGCAACGGCATGAGGTAGTCGCCAGGGTTGACATTAGCGGTCGGAAACCCGATCTGGCGACCGCGCTGATTTCCTGACATCACCTCACCCTCGATCTCCCAGGGCCGTCCCAACAGCGCAGCGGCGTCCCTGACCCGACCTTCGCGCAGTCGGTCGCGGATCTGGGTTGAAGAATAAGCCGCGCCATCGGCGGCGCCGACAGCAGCAACGACCGAGACGCCAAATCCGTTTTCCGCGCCCAGTTTTTCCAGCAGGCCGAAATTGCCGCCACGTCCCTTACCGAACACGAAATTATAACCGGCCACGACGTGGCGAACATCAAAACTGCCGGCCAGCATATCGCTCACGAAGAGTTCCGCCGGAATAGCGGCAAATTCTGCATCGAACGGAATCAAAAACAGGATATCGACGCCCAATGCGGCAATATGGCGGGCCTTGTTGGCGCCCGGAGTCAGCTCGAAGGGCGGGGCGTCGGGCTGGAAAAAACGCCGTGGATGGGGATCGAAGGTCATCACCGCCGACGGCGAGCCCAAGCGACGGGCCGTCGCGACAGCATCGGCGATCACCGAGCGATGCCCGAGATGTACCCCGTCAAAATTGCCCAGCGCGACTGCAGCACCGCAGGCGGCGGGTGGAATATTTTTATGGCTGCGAACGATCTCCATGGTGGCGGATGTCCTAAACAGCGCGGGTCCCCAAGTCAAACGGCAAGTCGTTCGCCCTGCACCGCCGCAGAGGCGGGAACTCACGGGTTTCCGGGCTTATTTACCAATCATTAGGGCAGTTGACCGACAATGAGGTGTCTTAATTGCAAACCATGCAAGGTAGCTTTTGTGAAATCACAACGACTCTGGAGTGCTCCTCCTCACAGGATGCCGAAGGTACGGGAGAGCGGCACGTGATCTATTCAGAGAAAATCGCAGATGCGAGGAAAATTGCGGAGACCGTCCTCTCGGAGATGGAGACGGCAAGGGTTCCCGTGACTCCGCCAAATTACATGGTCTGGTTTGACCATGTATCAGGGCGCAATCCCGCGCTGTCGCGCATTATCGAACAGGTCAGGACAAAGAACATTTCCCTGACAAGAGAGCGCAATCGCGAGATTTACGAGAAATATTGCGCCTTGGACATTGGGGGTGCTCAGCAAATTCCCGCCGATCAAATTGAATCCATTGCCGGCCAGATTGCGGGCGCCTTGAACGATGTCGGCAAAAGCACCAAGAAATTTGGTGTCGCGCTTGCCCACGCATCCGGCTCGCTCGACGACGCGCCGAGCGGGGCCGATATAGCTGCGATCATCAAGAACATCCTGTCCGAAACCCAAACCATGGACCATCATGTTCACGAGTTGCAGGCGCAGGTTCAGGAATCGCAAACCGAAATCACCGCACTGCGCAAGAACCTGGAAGCGAGCAAACAAGCGGCCATGACCGATGGGCTGACAGGCCTCACCAACCGGCGGAGCTTCGATGACAGGCTCACAGAACTCGTCGCCACCGCTAGCGCCAATAGCACTCCTTTGAGCCTCGTTATCTCCGATGTCGATCATTTCAAAAAATTCAACGATGTTCATGGCCATCAGATGGGTGATCAGGTCCTGCGCCTGGTCGGACACACCCTCAAAGACTGCACCAAGGGACGCGACGTGGCAGCGCGCTATGGCGGCGAAGAATTCGCGCTGATCCTGCCTGAAACGGATATCAGGGGCGCACGAAGCCTCGCCGAAAACCTCCGAAAAACGCTCGCATCACGTAAGCTCGCCAAGAAGGGCTCGACCGAGACACTGTCAGCGGTCACCATGTCGTTTGGCGTCACAGAATATATTATCGGCGAGACCATCGAAACTTTCATCGCCCGCGCCGACGCCTACATGTATCAGGCAAAATACGAAGGAAGAAACCGGGTGAGAGCCGGGGCCCACATGCCTGAAATCAGGAAGGCCAGCTAAATCCCGTTTAACCAGTAAGCACCGAAAAACCTACCTATTGGACCGGCGGCGATTCATACTCCGCCATTATGATCGTCCTGTTTACCGATTTCGGCCTCACCGGCCCCTATGTCGGAGAAATGAAGGCCGTGCTTGAGCAGCGCGCGCCGGATGTTCCCGTCATTGACCTTATGCACGATGCGCCCTCCTTCGATGCGAAGGCATCGGCCTATCTGTTTGCAGCGCTGGTAGGGTCGTTCCCGGCGGGGAGTATTTTTGTCTGTGTTGTTGACCCCGGCGTCG
>JBLHKG010000393.1:0-3468 GCA_047619835.1 Alphaproteobacteria bacterium | reverse complement strand
ATGATCCGCCGCATTCTCGGCCCCTATTACGATTTCGTCGCGCTGTTCGCCGAGCATACCTATCACGAGTTCACCACCCTTGATGTCGATGCCACCATGGCGACGATGATCGACGAGCCCTACGTCAATCATGTACCGACGCTGGCGGGCGGCGTTGGTCACGACATGCTCAAACGGTTCTATAAATATCATTTCGTTGACCAGAATGCCGGCGGGCGCGACCGGACGCGGATTTCCTACACGATGGGACCGGACCGGGTGGTGCTGGAAACCTATACCAAGTTCCGCCACGACACCGTGATCGACCGCTATTTTCCGGGCATCGAACCCACCGGCAAGGAGGTCGAGATCGTCACCGTCATCGTCGTCAAATTCCGCGGCGATAAAGTCTGCCATGAGCATCTTTACTGGGATCAGGGCTCGGCCCTAAAACAGATAGGCGTGCTGGATGCCGGCAATCTGCCGCTTACCGGGCCCGAGGGCGCCCGCAAGGTGCTGGACGAAACGCTGCCGTCCAACATCTTCATGCAGGAAGCCTGGAAGACCAGCGAAGGAAAGCCGCTTTAGTTAGCGGGTAGCGGGAAGACAGCTCTGGCCGAAGGATTTGAGCGTCGCGCACAGATCACGTGCCGTCGCCCAGTCGGCGACCGTCGCTATCTCGACATGGTGCCGGGATCTGCCTTTGCTGGTCGGCCGCTCTGCAACCCTGACATCGACGCCGTGCAGAGCTGCCGCCTCCGGCTCCGTCAGGCTACGCCGGAATTGCCGGGCTTTTGACTCGCTACGGAAAACAGCCAGATGAACCACGAATTTCTGTTTCTCCTGTTGAGACGCGATAAACGCCTCCTGTTCCGGAGAGCCTTCTCCATCGCCGCCATCGCGCAAGCCCGGCTCACCACCCTCGTCAGGTAAATCATCGTTAAGCAACGGAATTGCCTGTTGTTGCATAGGACCGCCGCTTGCCGTGACGATGGCGCTGAATTCTTGCGGTGAATCCGGGGGGGATTCCTCCGGACCATCCACCCGAACCTCGAACATCCGAGGCTTCTTTCTCCGCTGTTTTCTCAGCTGCGCCGGATTGCCAAGTGGCCCCGGCGCGGCCTCCCCGCCCTGCAACATGGCGTTGACGAGCAGATCGAGCGACGTCTCAGATGGAAGCTCGATCTCTTTGCTGGTTTCCCCTTTGGCGATGATCCGCGGGATTCCCGCCGGCAGGGTATCCACATCGTCGAACTTCATCTGATCGGGAAAAACATCGAGCCCGATGGCATGCATCATTTCGCTATGGGCGCTGATTAATGCCCGCAGCGCCTGATGTTCGTCGGTTTCCGATTGCAACTGCCGGGGCGCGATGCGCACGGCCTCGAAATAGTCGGTGTTGGAAAGCTGCTGATCGTCTCGATTTCGGGCCGAGTTTAAATCCAGACCCGGCAGCCTGTCGAAACTTGCAGTCTTGGGATCGGTGACGGCTCGTTCGGTGCGCGCCTCCGGCGTGAGCGGCACCGGCGTGAGCGGCACCGGCTCGACGGCACAGCCTGCGACCATGCAACACAGTGCTACTGCGCCAACGTACGATTTCCGGGCTTTTTGAAACACGACAGCCTTTCGGACCAGTGCGCCCGGCCAATTCGACCGGACATCGCCGAAAACTACGCTCGATTGTTAAAAGTCCGGTAAATTCCGCCGTCTTAGACCGCATTTTTGGGTCGAATATCGGGCGACCCACCCTTCCAGCGGAACAAGCACCGCGCTATGGTCAGCAACTCGTTGGAAAGGAAATATAAATGGCTAAAATCTGGGACATCACCGTACCATTCCGAATCGATCTCCCGCTCTGGCCGGGCGATCCGGCGCCGACCATGGTGCCGATGAAAACCATGTCAGGCGGCCACCGCTGCAATGTCACGAGGATCGATACCGGCGTGCATTTCGGGACCCATCTGGATGCGCCCTGTCATTTCATCGAAGGCACCAAGGGGGTCGATTCACTCGCCCTCGACGTGCTGGTGGGCGACTGCGTTGTCGGCGAAATTCCCGACGTGATGGAGATCACTCCCAACCATCTTGAAGCTCTCAACCTGCCACCCGGCACAACGCGATTGCTGCTCAAAACCCGTAACTCGTCCTTGTGGGACACGCCGAATCACGAGTTTTTCAAGGAGTTTGCAGCGCTGACCGCCGATGCGGCGCAATGGGTGGTGGATCGCGGCATCCGGCTGGTCGGCATCGATTATCTATCTATCCAGCTGTTTGCCGACAAGGTTTCGACCACACATCATGTGCTGCTGGCGGATGAGGTGATCATTGTCGAAGGGCTCGATCTGCGCGCGGTCGAGCCGGGCGCCTATCACCTGACCTGTCTGCCGATGAAGCTCAAGGACGCCGACGGCGCGCCGGTAAGGGCCATCCTGACCGAGCTTTAGAACTCTTCCCTCAGAAACCGGTCGACCAGCGCGTCCGAAGGGATCGGATCGGCGACGCGCGCAACATTCTGTAAATTTCGCGCGCCGGAGGCGAGGTAGAATCGTTCATACTGGTCATTGCGGCTGGCCAGCCCGCTGCCGGTAAAATCCCATCCCAATCGGAAAATGCGGGCGCGCTGTTCTGCATCGACCGGCCCGGCGCCGCCGAGATAGGCATCAATCAATACACGCAGCTCGGGATCGTCAAACTGGGCCGCCTGCGGCGCGGCCAGCATGAAGTGCGAGCCGATCAGCCGCAGGATTTCACTCACCCGGGGAAACCAGCCCGGCAGCATGCAGCGCAAGGCATAGAGCGGCGCGATCGAGGGTGTCCAGAAACCATCGGCCTGTTCCAGCGCCTCCGCTTCCGAGGTCGCAATCGCGCTTCTGGCGAATTCGGCAAAGCACCAGATTTCGCCAAGCATCTGCTGGGTCGCGGGATCGGCGGCATTGACCGCCTCAGCCATACGCCGGCCCAGCGCCCAGGCGAAATCGAGTTTGACCTGCGCCCGGATCATGGTCTGCTGCATGATGTTGGGCATCCAGGTAGTCTGCATCACGCTGTTATAGACCCCCAGATTACCGTCGATAAAAACCCGGTCGCGGGGAATTTCCACATCGTCGAAGATGACAAAGGCATCCTGCTCGTCGAACCGGGAGGACAGGGGGTGGTCGAACAGGTTGCGCGATTCAGACAGGCTGTCGCGGCACAGGAATTTAAGGCCCGGTGTCGACATCGGAATACAGAAACACAGCGCGTAATCCTCCGATCCTTCCGGCAGAGGGAGGCGCGGATAGATCGCGATCTCATCGGCAAACGGGGCCAGCGTCGCCAGCGCCCGCGAGCCCCGGACCACGATTCCCGCTTCACTATCGGAGACTTTACGCAGTGTGACAGTTTCGCCCGGCCGGGGGATTTCACCTTTGCCCTTGTCGGCGGCGGGTGACACGATGGCATGGGTCAGTGCCCAATCCTCGCGCGCCAGCTGTTTCTGATAGGCGGTCA
>JBLHKG010000392.1:0-3472 GCA_047619835.1 Alphaproteobacteria bacterium | reverse complement strand
TCTGGCTGCATAGATTTGAGAACCATCATAACAAATACATAAATTATCTTGCATCAACCAGCTTTGCTGTATTTTTTGCCCACCCCTTTTTAATAAGCCTGTTGAGAGCTCTCTTTAAGAACATGGGTTTTTCCATAAATGAAAGCTGGATCGTTTATCTATTTTCGGTCCTGTTTTTGACCACCACCTGTGTGGGGTTGGCCAGATTGGTCAAGTTTTTTACTCCAGCCTACAGCCGGTATTTAATTGGGTATTAGAAAGGAACGATTCAGGTTTCACCTCCCCTGTCATCCAACACGCAAGAAAGTCATATCCTGTCACAATCAGTTCTTTGATAGATTCGACATCGATCTGAATTCTCTTAGGTCGTCGACATGAAAATTATTGTCATTGTTCCGACCTATAACGAGGTCGATAATATCGTCCCCTTGATTGATGCGCTGCACATCGAGTTTCAGAAAATAGATCATGAGCTGGAAGTGCTGGTGGTTGACGACTACTCACCGGATGGAACAGCGGATTGCGTGCGCGAGGCTATGACGAAATATTCCTGGATCCACTTGATCGAAGGAAACAAAGAAGGGCTTGGCCGGGCCTATATACGGGGAATTCGGCACGCCAGTCGCGTATTGGGTGGCGACGCCGTGGTGGAAATGGATGCCGATTTCTCGCATCGGCCGGAAGATTTGCCGCGACTGATCGCCAAACTGGACGAAGGGTACGATTTCGTTATCGGCAGTCGATATGTCGAGAGCGGCAGTATCCCGGAAAACTGGGGCCTTCACCGCAAGCTGATTTCTGCAGTGGGTAACTGGGCCACCCGGCTGATAACCGGGCTCAGGGTGCGCGACTGCACCGCAGGGTTCCGGATTATACGCTGCCGCATTCTCGAAGAGATCAATCTCGGCCATTTGGCGGTCAATGGTTATGCCTTCCAGGTCGCCCTGCTGAACCGGTGCGTTCGGCATGGCGCAAAAGTTATCGAAATCCCGGTCGATTTTATCGATCGAGTCCGCGGGACCTCCAAGCTTGGCCTGCGAGATATTCTGGAATTTCTGTTCGCGGTCTGGTGGATCAGGCTGCATAACCATGCGACATTCATCAAATTCAGTATCGTTGGCATCAGCGGCATTCTGGTGAATCTCGGACTATTCACGCTGTTGATCGAGGCCGGGTTATCGAAATACATGGCGTCACCGATTGCCATCGAAGCTTCCATAATCTCGAATTTTTATCTGAATCATAACTGGACCTTCATGTGGCGAAAGTCGATAGACAACCCCCAAATTAAGGGCTTGAAGTTCCACGTCGTTTCGCTGGCGTCTCTGCTTTTGAGTTACGCGACGTTTTTCATCCTTACGACATCGTATGCCGACGTTGCGCCACAAGTCTGGCAAGCGGTCGGGGTCGTTCCCGCGGCGTTGGTGAATTACTTTCTGAACGCCTACTGGACGTTTAAACCCGCGACGCCGACGAACTTATAGGGATGTACATGCTGCACATCCTCACTGCCTGGATCATCGTTTGTCGAAACGGCGCACATGGATCGGCGGGACCTGCTCACTGAAACAGAGAGACCTCAATCTCCCCGCCGAATTCCCGGCGCGTCTGTTCCGGGAAGCTCTGTTCCAATGTGCTCCGGACCAGCCGATGCCCGGGTCTTTCGCGTTGGGAGAGACGAAGGCGCGTGACGAGCCACACCCTGTCATATTGCCGCATCGTGGCGATGAGGTCGGGCACATGGTGGGCCGAAAAATACGATCGGCTGCCATCGTCGGCCAGTTGCGCGCTGTCGGCGAAAAATTTGGCGGGGATGACCTTTACGCGCATGGCGACGGGCTGCCGGTCCCGGTAATATTGGAAAGGTATGGCGGCACCGCCGCCGACGATGACCACGATGTCGTTCTGGCGAACACCCTCCGCGACATACTCGACCACGTCCCGCCACGGTTCCTTGCTGCTCAGCGTGTAGAAATTCATCGCCGATACCAGCCATATCGCCGCCAGAAGAATCGCGGCAATCGTTCGCAACCACATATTCGGCAACCAGCCTATGCCGGCAGCAATGGCCACGGCGTAGGGCACCGTCACGCCAATCACCAGCCGATTGACGAAGACCGGGTGATAGATCTGGCCGAGAACGACAAGGGTGATGATGGGCACCGCGGTCGCGGAGACCAGAAGCAGGCCCATTGGCCATCTTCGACTCATCAGGAGTCTGGCGATACCGACGAGGGCGATCGACGCGAAAACGAGGTCCGGGATCGGCTGCCATCGGAACAGCGCGCGCACGCCGAATAAATATCTCAGGCTTTCCAGATATTGCTCCCAGGTAAACGCCACGATCCAGAAATCCGCGGCAACCTTCTGAAAGGTCAGCGACAGGTAATACAGATACGGCAGGCATAAGGTGGTCACGATTGCCGCGCCGAGCAAAACATTGCGCAGAAACCGGCCATCCCGGCGCAGGGTCACGATCATGCAGGGCAGCAGCGCGAAGGCCAGGGCCGCGACATAGATCGCTGAGGTGAAATGCATCCAGAGCGTGGCAGCAGTCCCGACGATCAGGGCAAGCCATGCCCACCCTGCCCAGCGGTCTTGAGGGGGCCCGCCACCGAAGCCTCCGGTTCCGAGCCAGGGGCGGCTGGCGGCGTCCGGAAATCTCAGGATATGTGCGAGTCCGGCAAGCGCCAGTGCAAAGGCAAGCGATTGCGCCGCATAAGGCCGTGCTTCCTGGCTGTATTCGATCAGCACCGGCGAAAGCATGACGGCCAGGGCGGCAATGCTGCCAACCCAGCGCCCAGTGCGGCTCCCGCCGACGTTGACGCCAATCCAGTAGACGACGGGAACCGTCAGGACGCCGAACAGCACGGACAGGCTGCGGACGGCGCTTTCGCCGGTGCCGAAGACGAAAATCCATAATTTGAGGAGCGTGTAATATAGCGGCGGATGTGGTTCAAAATGCGGGATGCTGGTCCACAACTCTAGAAGAGGCCGTTGAGCGAACCAGAGGGAAAAGGCTTCATCGAGCCAGAGGGAAAGATGATCCAGTCGATACCAGCGGAACGCGAACGCTCCGAGAATCAACCCGAGAATCACCATGTGACGCTTGGTAATCCGGACACCCCGCATATGTGAAACTGGTTTAGGTTCGCCCATCTCGAAATCAATTTTGCCCTGACGAACCCGTTATCCCGATCCTAACTGCCGGAACCCGAAAAGCCATCATCAGAATCTCATACAGAATTGGGCGATCCCGCGTCTCGGTGCCGGGTTCGTCAGACGGCGCTCTATATCCGTCCTATCAGGTATTTGGCTTGCTTTTTTGCATTGCGAAAGGTCTGCTCCGGGTCAATCCCGGCTGTTTTGCGCTCCCTCCGACCTGGTCTGCTTAGCCTCCGACAACAGAAGTCCCATCCGCAGCTTCGGACGATTTTAGATCGTCGCGTGGCGGGCGCAGGATGCCGCGCAG
>JBLHKG010000391.1:0-3481 GCA_047619835.1 Alphaproteobacteria bacterium | reverse complement strand
CATCATCCCGTCGCGGCTCCACTTATCGGCGAGCCAACCCGCGGGTAGGGCGAAGACACCCAGAGCGAAGAAACCGGGCGTCGCATAGGCCAGAAGTTCGCCATATCCGATACCCCAATCGCGATGAAGCGTAAGGGCCGCGACCGTGGCGAAGATCAGCGTGAACAAATGGTCGAGAAAATGACCAATGTTCAGCAGCAGGAAATAGGATCGATCCCTATTCATGGGCTCCCGGTGACCCGGTCCTATTCCACCGGCTCGGCGTTGATGCCTTCCTCGAAAACGTCGAGGGCGAGTTTCTTCAACTCGTCCAACGATGCTTCGTCGCTCTCGGCGCTGGCCACAGCGACGAACCGGCCCAGATTGGCGGCGACGGCGACGATCAGCTCGTGTGCCGTCAAGTCGAGCCGCTCGCCCACTTCCAAGCAGGCGTCGCACACCGCTTGCAAGAGTTCCAAATTGTCGGTGCTGTCGGTCATGGGGGTCTCCTTGTCCCTGAGGGATCAGTTGTTGCCGTTGTTCAGCGCAAAATCAAGATGACGATGCCGGCGACCACCAAGGCGATGCCGATCAATTCCATCCGCACGATGCGTTCGCGGAAGATCAGGGTGGAGGCCGAGATGGTGAAAACCAGCTCGATCTGGCCCAGGGCGCGCACCAGGGCCGCCTGCTGAATGGTCATGGCGGTGAACCAGCCGATCGACGCCACAGCGCCGCTCAGGCCGACCCAGACGGCGACTCGCCAGGCGGCGAGGCAGGCGCGCAGTTCTGCTGGCTCGCGCACGGCCATATAGGCCGCCATGACGATGGTCTGGAACACCAAAACGAAGGCCAGGGTGACGGATGCTTGCATGATAAACCCGTCGCCGCCCAGCGACAGCGAGGCGCCGCGATACGAGACCGCGGCGATGCCGAATGAGGCGCCCGAGGCGAGACCGATCAGTGCCGGCCGTTCGGTCCACGATGTGGCGATGGCGCGCAGGCCGACCGGATTGCGGGCGACGGAAATGGCGATCACCCCGACCAGGCTCACCAGAATGCCGATGGTAGCGTTCAGCGATACCGTCTCGCCGAGGAAGATAATGCCGAAAATGGCGGCCTGTACGGTCTCGGTTTTCGAATAGGTGGTGCCGACGGCAAAGTTACGTTTATCGAACAGCGAGACCAGTAGCGCCGTGCCGGATATCTGCGCCAGCCCGCCGATCATCACGATGACGATGAACCGGGCGTTTAGATCCGGCACCGGCAGATCGGTGAAAGCCGCCAGTCCGGCCAGATAGAGCAGGGCAAAGGGAAACCCGTAGCCGAAGCGCACAAAGGTGGCGCCGGTGGTGCCGAGCCGGTCTTTGAGATGCTTCTGCAGCATCGAGCGCAGGTTCTGTATGAACGCGGCGGCGATGGTCAGCGGAATCCAGAGAAGGGTCATGGGACAAGTACCAAGCTCGGAAAAGGAGCCCTTATAGCGCGTTAGCGGTCATCGATGCATTAGGCGCGTGCCGCCCTAGTTACAGACGATCATATCGGCTAACTTTCCCCCGCTTGAGGAGGGAATATGGAACGTCGTCTAGCTGCCATTCTTGCCGCCGATATGGTTGGCTACTCACGGCTCATAGGGGCCGATGAGGAAGGCACGATTACGCGCCAAAGGGCCCACCATGAAGCGTTGATCGATCCGGAAATCGCCGGCCATGGCGGGCGCATCGTCAAGACCATGGGCGACGGCCTGCTGGTCGAATTTTCCAGCGTGGTCGATGCGCTCAAATGCGCCGTGGTGTTGCAGGCGGGCTTGGCTGAACGCGAAGGCGAGGTGACCGACGCGCTGCGCATTCAATACCGCATTGGAATCAATTTGGGTGACATCGTCATCGATGGCAACGACATATTGGGCGATGGGGTCAACGTCGCCGCGCGGTTGGAAGGGCTGGCCGAGCCCGGCGGTATCTGTATCTCCGACGTGGTTCATCAAAGTGTCGAGGGAAAGCTCGATCTGAGCTTTACCGATATGGGCGCGCAGCAGGTCAAGAACATCGCCAAACCGGTGCGCGCGTATCGGGTGTTGTTGTCCGGCGCAACAGACCCGTTCACCAGCGAACTACTGTCCGGCGCACCGGACCCGTCCACCAGCGAACTACGGCTACCCGATAAACCCTCCATCGCCGTGTTGCCGTTCGACAATATGTCCGGCGATCTTGAGCAGGAATATTTCGCCGACGGTACGACCGAAGACATAATCACCGCGCTATCGAAGTATCGCTGACTTCGGGTTATCGCCCGCAACAGCACGTTTGCTTACAAGGGCGAGTCGCCTGATGTTCGACAAATCGCCAACGAGCTTGGCGCTAATTACGTTGTCGAGGGGAGTGTACGAAGAAGCGGTCAACGGCTGCGCATCACCGCCCAGCTCATCGATGCGGCAAGCGGCGATCACTTGTGGGCCGAACGATATGATCGCGACCTAGAGGATATTTTCGATCTTCAAGACGAAATTACCGACACAATTGTCGGGCGTATCGAGCCCGAGCTTGGCGCCGCCGAACGCCACCGGGTGGAACGGAAGCCCCGCACCGACCTGCAAACATGGGATTGCTTCCATTTGGGCATGTCGAATTTCTATAAATTTACCGCTGCGGGTAATCAGGAGGCTCAGCGGTTGCTCAAGCGCAGCTCCGAGCTCGACCCCGATTTCGGCGATGCCCACGCTTGGTGGGCCTACGCGGTTGTCTTGGGTATGGTCTATTGGGATACCGAACCGGACGAGGCGCTACTCGATGAAGCTCTCTCCGCCGCGCAGAAGGCGCTCGAAATTGATGATCAGAACGCGGTTTTTTATGCCTTGATGGCGCGCATTAATCTTGCCCGTCGCGATTACGCCGCTGCGCTCTCGGGCAACGCGATGGCGATTAAATTAAATCCGACTTTCGCGGTGGCCTATTGCGCGATGGGTGATTCGCTCGCCTATGAGGGGCGCTATGACGAGGCCATTAGCCAATTCGAAAAAGCCGTGGCGTTGAGCCCGAACGAGCCGCAGCGATGGGCGTTTCTTTCTTACGGAGCGCTGGCGAAGATTTTCAATGAGGATTTTGAGAGCGCTCTGCAATGGTCGGAAAGAGCCAGCGTTATCCCCAATCACCAGTACTGGACCCAGGCGCATATGGTGGTCGCGCTAGCCCATCTCGACCGGCTGGAAGAGGCAGGCCGAGTAGTTGCTAAATTGCTAATCAAAAAGCCAGGCTTTACCTGTGCGTTCGCGGAGAAAAAGCTGTTCTACATCAAGCGGCCGGAACAATTGGCGCTATATATCGACGGCCTCCGAAAAGCCGGTCTACCCGAAAGCTAAGTCATCGACCAAACTCCGCCGCTAAAGCGTTGGGTCGGGGCGCACGCGAATTAACTGCCGCCCCATGTTACGGCCCTCGTAGAGGCCGGCCAGGGCGGCGGGGGCGTTCTCCAGACCCTCGGCGATATCCTCGCGGTAATTGAT
>JBLHKG010000390.1:0-3486 GCA_047619835.1 Alphaproteobacteria bacterium | reverse complement strand
CTTTTTCGTTCCCGAGCGGCCACGCCACCACCAACGCCGCGATTTACTGCTTTCTCGCCGTGCTGCTGGCCCGTAATGCCCGGCCGGTCTGGCAGGCGCTGATCGCGGCAACGGTCGTCCTGACGGTCGGGCTGATCGGATTCTCGCGTCTGTACCTCGGGGCTCACTGGTTCTCCGATGTCGTCGGCGGCATCGCCTTCGGCGCCGCCTGGATTGCTTTGCTGGCAATCGCCTATGCGAGGCACAATCCGCCCAACCTGAACAGGCGTGCTCTCGCTCTGGTCGCCCTCGCGACATTCGCTGGCGTGGGCAGCTACCAGATCGTCCACAAAATGCCGGGCGATCTGGAACGATATGCGGAGCGCCGCCCCGAACAGACGATGACCGCCGCCGACTGGTGGCGCGACGGCTGGGGAAGAATTCCATTGCGTCGGATCGATCTAAAGGGCGATCGCGAAGGGCCGCTGGTTCTGCAGTGGGCCGGTCCTCTCATGATTCTGGAAAAAAGCCTCACCACAGTCAGCTGGCAGTTGCCGGTGCGATGGTCGCTGGCGACCGCCCAGAACTGGCTCAGCCCCAACGCCGACCCGTTGGCGTTGCCTGTGCTGCCCCGTCTGCATGACGGCCGCAACGCCAGCCTCACCTTGATACAGGCGGACGGCGGCGGCGTTCTCCCACCCGCCCGATGGGTGCTGAGGGTCTGGAAGGCAGGAACCAGTCTCGCCACGCCGGGGACCCAGCCAACGCCTCTCTGGGTTGGCGCGATCACCCGGCAAAGGTTCCATCGCGCCTTCGCGCCGTTCGCCCTTGGCTTTGAGAAAGAGAATATCGCGATTCCCTGGTCCTTGCTGGAAAACGCCCTGCCAGCGACCGGCGTCGCCATCCGGACTGATGGGAAAACCGGCCTTAAAGTGATGCTGGCGCACGAGTTCGCCCGAGGTCATCCGCCTTACGGTGATGATGTACATCCGGTATCCGATGTCGCTGCGCCAGATTGAGGATCTCCTTTAAGGCTATTCCCGGCGGGAAAGACGTCGCCCGGTCAGCGTGATACCGTAATGGTTCACGGCCTCAATAGAGGGAGAAAACCATGATCGCCATTCCGCCATCGGCCCGTCTGGGCATCATCCTGTCATCCGGCAACTGGACGCTGGAAAGCTATTTCCGGGCCTATGCGCCCGAAGATCTGGGCATCCATGTCACGCGGATGTACATGGGTTCGGGCGGCGAACGCTCGCCTGCGGATATTGAAGCGGACATCCTGCGCTGTGCCCAGCTTCTTGCCGATGTGAAAGTCGATCTTATCGATCTGCAGGGGACGGGAATCATGATGGAGCGGGGACCCGACGGCGAAGCGGCTATCGTCAATGCCATTGAGGCAGCAACCGATACACCGGCCTACACCGCCACCGGCGCGGCGGTGGAGGCGTTGCGCGCGCTCAATCTAAAGCGCCTCGTGCTGGTCGGCCCCTATGGAGAAGCCGCATTGGCGCGGGAAACTGCCTTTATGGAGGCCGCCGGGTTCGAAATCGTCGATGCCGTCGGGCTCGACCGCGGCGGACAATCCAACGAGGTGCTGCCCGACGATTGGGTAGCGGCAGCAAAATCGCGCAGCTGGGCGGACGCCGACGGGATCTTTTTCAGCGGCTCGAACACCCGCATGGTGGAAGCTATCGCCCCGACCGAACAGGCGCTCGGCAAGCCTGTGGTGACCAGTGTCCAGGCCGCGCTCTGGGCGGGGTTACAACAGCTCGCCCCCAAGCTCGCGCCTCTCCCATCGCCACCAGCGCTGGGAAAGCTGTTCGCCACATTGTGACTGAGGCCAGCCGTCCTCTATAGTCCTGGTCAAACTAGATAACGGGAGACAGGGGAATGGACACAGTCAACAAAATCCAGGGCGGCTCGGCGTTTCTCTCCTTACTGAGAGACGAAGGCGTCACCCATATGTTCGGCAATCCGGGAACCACCGAACTGCCGGTGATGGACGCGTTAGGACGTCAGAGCGAGCTGCCTTATATTCTCGGCCTGCAGGAATCAGTGGTGATCGGCATGGCCGACGGGTTTGGCCGCGCCAGCGGTCAGCTGACCGCCTGCAACGTGCATGTCGCACCGGGTCTCGGCAATGCGATGGGGGCGATTTACAACGCCGCCTTTACCAACACGCCGATGATTATTACCGCCGGCCAGCAGGAGCAGGGCCACGGGCTGACCGAGCCGGTGCTGTACGCGCCACTCGTGCCGATCGCCCAGCCGCTGGTCAAATGGGCGGTGGAGATCACCCGGCTCGACGATATGCCGCGCATCATCCGCCGCGCGGCAAAAATAGCGATGACCCCGCCGATGGGGCCGGTGTTTCTGTCGCTGCCGGGCGATGTACTGCTCGATGAAGGGGGGATCGATCTTGGCGGCGTGACCCGCGTCGATACCAGGGTACGGCCGAGCGATGACGCGATTGAAGCGCTGGCCGCCAGATTGATCGCGGCAAAGAACCCGGCGCTGATTGCCGGCAATGAAATCGTGACCTCGGATGCGCTGGCCGAAGCAGCCCAGCTCGCCGAGACGATTGGCGCCGCTGCCTGGCAGCAGACCATCGCCTACGGCGCCCATTTCCTGTCGGAAAGCCCATGCTATATCGGTGGGCTGTCGCGCGGACAAAAGGAAATCCGCGACGTGCTGGAGCCGTATGATCTGCTGCTGTTCGTCGGCGGCGAGGTGCTGCAAACCTCGGTGGCGAGCCCCGTCGTGCCGATGCCGCCCAACGCAACCGTGGTGCAGATCGGCCTGAATGACTGGGAGATGGGCAAGAACTATCCAACCGACATCGCCATCCGCGCCGATGTCGGCGAGACCATGCGGGCGCTGATCCCGGCGCTGGAACGGCAAGGCGGTACGGCTCTCGCCAAAACAGCCCGCGAACGGCTGAAGGCTCTGTCGAAAATCAACTGGAGCGCCCGCAATCCGAAAGTCCGCGCGGCAGCCGCGGCAAAATCAGCGGCCAGACCGATCGAGCCGGACTGGCTGATGCTCAACATCGTCGATGCGCTTCCCGCCGATGCCATCATCGTCAATGAATCGCTGACCAGCTCCCGCGCGCTGCCCGACTTGTTGCCGTTCCGCGACCGTTACGGGTTTCACGGCAATGCCAGCGGCGGTATCGGCTGGGGCCTGCCCGCCGCTGTCGGTGTTCAGCTGGCGCATCCAAACCGACCGGTCGTGTGTCTCAGCGGCGACGGCAGCGCGATGTATTCGATACAGGCGCTGTGGACCGCCGCCCATCTGAACCTGCCGCTCACGTTTGTCATTACCAATAACCGGAGCTACCGTATCCTCAAGCAGCGCCTCCTCGGATTCCACCAGAGCGACGCCTATATCGGCATGGATTTCGACAAGCCGGAAATCGATTTCGCCGGCGTGGCGCGATCACTCGGCGTGACGGCGGAGACCATCACCGAACCCGATGCAATCCGCCCGGCGCTGGACGCGGCG
>JBLHKG010000389.1:0-3488 GCA_047619835.1 Alphaproteobacteria bacterium | reverse complement strand
GTATCCTCGGTCCAGTACTGAAACATAGAAATCCTCCAAATTTTTTCAATTCTACCCTGTTATCGATGGTGGGCGAATGGTCAATTTCTCGGGTACACTCTTGGCAATTGAAAACATGACAGGGAGACTGAAATGACACGTATTGCCGTACTCGCACGCGAAGAGATGAACGACGAACAGGGTGATCTGTTCGATGCCGTCAAGCAAGAAGGCGGACCGGTCGGTGGACCCTACTGGGCCTACATCCGCTACCCGAAGCTGATGCGCCAGGCCCAGGATATCAGCAACGTGCTGGGCGCCGGCGGGTTGAGCAAACGCGAACGCCAGATCGCAGTTATGGCAATCATCCGGTTCTGGGGCGCAGAATACCCCTGGTGCGTACAAACGCGGGGCGCGCTAAATATCGGGCTTGAGCAGGAGCTGATCGATACGATCAATTCGGGCGGCACCCCTGCCCTTAGCGATCCACGAGAAAAGGCCGCCTATGACGTGGCGGTGGAACTCCTCAACGACCACAAGCTGAGCGATGCCACCTATGCCCGTGCGACCAGCGTATTCAATGAGAAGGAGATGATCAGTCTGGTCGCCAGCGTCGGCCAGTTCTCGATGACCTGCCTGACCACCATCGCCTATGACTGCACGCCACCGGATGACGTGCCGCACCGCCTGCAGCACTAAAACGCTCGAAAACTGTGGCAAATGGCCGGCAAAGCTTTAACGCAGCCGGCCATTCCACTAATGTGCGGGCACAAAACAGACCCCTAACCGCGTCCCAGAGGTAAGCCATGCAATTCCAGATCATCCTGTTCGGCCTCGACAAGATGTTGCGCTATACAGCGACCAAATATCCGGCTTTCCGCGAGCGGCTGGGCGAGCGCAACTTCACCGCCCAGATCATGGCGAAGGACGAGGAAGTCGGCCGCACATTCACCTTCAGCAACGGCAAGGTTTCCTCGAAAGCGGGCCTGCACGGCAAGTCAGACATCGTTCTCGCCTTCAAAAACGCAAAGCTCGCCGCCAAGCTGCTGCGCCCGCCGATCAACTGGCTGGACCAGATCAACGCGCAGAAGGATTTCAAAATTTCGGTTGAGGGGCCGGACGATCTGACCAACTGGTTCGCCCAGACCATCATGATGTCCCAGTCCATTCGCTGGACATGGGGAACCAGGACGTCGGATGGCGTCACGCGCACCGTTAACATGACCAATGGCGGGCCGGTGTTTGTCGACACCAAGGACGACAAGATCATCCGCATGATCCCGATTGATTTCGACGACAGCGACCCGGCCCCCTGGACCATCAAGGCGCGTGGCATGGAATTCACCCCGCCGCGCCGCACCACGCTGGCGCCGCATGGCCAGAACGCCAAATCCATCGTCTATTCGCCCGACCGGCTGCTTTATCCGATGAAGCGCGTCGATTTCGACCCGAATGGCGAGCGCAACACGCAGAACCGCGGCAAATCGGGATATGAGCGCATCTCATGGGACGAAGCGCTCGATATCGTCGGCAATGAGATCAAGCGGGCAAAGCGCAAGCACGGCCCGGGCGCAATGGCGGTCAGCCACGGCTCGCATCATACCTGGGGCAATATTGGATATTACCTGAGCGCGCTCTATCGCTTCCGCAATGCGGTCGGCCATACGCCGGTCCATCACAACCCGGACAGCTGGGAAGGCTGGTACTGGGGCGCGGTGCATCACTGGGGCCATTCCTTGCGGGTCGGCCAGTCGGAGACCTATGGCACCGTCGAGGATTGCCTGCAGAATTGCGACATGATCGTCTTCTGGTCAGCCGATCCTGAGACCACGTCGGGCTCCTACGGCGCGCAGGAAGGCACCGTCCGCCGCCAATGGCTCAAGAACAAGAAGCTCGGCATCGATATTGTTCATGTCGATCCCTATTTTAATCAGTCGGCCCAGTTCCTGCCCGGCAAATGGTTTGCCCCGAAACCGACCACATCGGTCGCGATGGCAATGGCAATCGCCTATGTGTGGATTCAGGAAGGGCTTTACGACAAATCCTATGTCGAGACCCACACGGTCGGGTTCGACGTCTGGAAGGCCTATTTAACGGGCGAAGAAGACGGCATCCCGAAAACGCCCGAATGGCAGGAAGCGGAAACCGGCGTGCCGGCTCGCGACGTGCGCGCCCTCGCCCGCGAATGGGGCAAGAAACGCGTCTATCTCGCCCCCGGCGGCTGGGGCAACGGTCATGGCGGCGCCTGCCGCAACCAGACCGGCATTCAGTGGGCCCGCGTCATGGTGTGCCTCGTCGCGATGCAGGGGCTCGGCAAGCCAGGCGTTAATATGGGCAATCTGCAATGGGGCGCGCCCATCGACTTCAATTTCTATTTCCCGGGCTACGCCGACGGCGGCATGTCGGGCGATCTCGAAGGCACCGCGATGCCGGTCGAGTTGTACCAGCGGATGCCGCAGCTCCCCACTATGAACACGCCGAACCAGAAAATCCCGCGTATCAGCATGCCGGAAGCGATCCTCAACGGCAAGGCCGAGGGCTACCCCTGGGTCGGCAAATCAATCGAAATCCAGTTCGCCAAATTCGCCTATCCCGCACCGGGCCACGCCAAGGTTTCGATGCTCTACAAATATGGCGGCTCGATCCTCGCGACCATGAACAACACCAACCGCTGGGTGAAGATGTACCAGTCGGAAAACCTGGAATTCGTCGTCAATCAGTCGATCTGGCGCGAGGGTGAGGCGAAATTCGCCGACATCATCCTGCCCGCCTGCACCAATTTTGAGCGGGTCGATATCAGCGAATGGGCCGGGCTCGGCGGCTATGGTCATCACGGCCAGCAGCAGCTTAACCACCGGGTCATCGTGTTCCAGGCGCCGGCCATCAAGCCGATGGGCGAGTCGAAATCCGATTACTGGATCTTTAACGAGCTTTCAAAACGCATGGGGCTCGCCAATTACTTCTCGGAAGGCATGAACGAGATCGACTGGGTCAAGCGCATGTTCGATGCCTCCGATATGCCGCAAAAAATCTCGTGGAAGGAATTCATCCGCAAGGGCTATTACGTCGTACCGGCGGAAAAGGAAAAACTCCGCGCACCGGTATCGTTCCGCTGGTTCTGGGAGAACCGCAAGAAGGACGTTCCCGAGCCCCATCCGCTACCCTCGGATTATTCCGATGAATATCTGTCAGGTCTGCAGACTCAATCCGGCAAGCTGGAATTTGAATGTTCCAGCCTCAAGCGCTTTGTCGACCCGGAGCGCCCGCCGATCGTCAAATACGTGCCGTCATGGGAAGGACCGCATTCCGGCGAGATGTATGAGAAATTCCCGCTGCAGATGCTGACCCCGCATTCGCGCTATTCCTTCCATACCCAGGGCGATGGCAAGGACAGTTTCCTGCTTAACATCGAGGATCATAGAGTTAACGTAGATGGTTGGTATTATTGGGTAATTCGTATGAACACGGATGATGCCAAAGCACGCGGGATCGAGAAGAACGATCTGGTA
>JBLHKG010000388.1:0-3489 GCA_047619835.1 Alphaproteobacteria bacterium | reverse complement strand
CATGGGTGGTTTCGGCCAGCGGCAACAGCGCGGGAATAACCGCCGCCGCCGACTGTCCGCTCATGAAAGACAGATCGAAATCGAGCGCCTGGGTAGCGGTGCCGTTGGCCAGCGCGGCGTTTTGCGCCGATGTCCTGAGGGGGCGCCCGACGATCAACGCCGTCGGTCCTGCGCCTTCGGCGGCGATCATGTCGCAGATGATTTTTGCGGCGGGCTCGCAACTTCCGGCCAGCATGACCCCGATTGTGTCGATAAAGGCCGTCTCGGCCGCATCGATCAGTTCAGCGGGGGCCTCGCGCAGATCGAAACCCGCGATGAACGCGGCAACACGCTCGCTTTTAGCCGGTAATTCAGAATCAAGTTTGGCCATTGAATTCCTTTTGCTGATCGCCCGCGATCAATGCGACAGCAGGACCGGCAGGCGCGCGTGACGCAGCAATTGCGCGGTAACGCCGCCTGGCATCACTTCGCGTAATCTGGTGCCGTAATTGGCGCCGGCAATCAGCAAATCGGCGCCGTTCTCCGTGGCGGCGTTGAGCAGGACCTCGCCAATCGGCGCGCCTTTCGGGTCGGGGCGAATGATCTCCGCCGCTACGCTGTGATGGGCGAGATATTCGGCCAGCTGGCTCGGGCTCGGGCCCTGCTTGGCGGCGGTACGGATGGCGCAGATCACGACCGATTTCGCCATCTGCAACAAAGGCAGCGCGGTGACCACGGCACGACCGGCTTCGGCGCTCCGGTTCCAGCCGATCATCGCGCGCTCGGGAATGGCAGGGTTGCCAATTGGGGCTCTCTCGTCCGGCGCCAGCAGCACCGGGCGGCCCGTCTGGAACAGGGCGGCATCAACCAGCTCCCGGTCGGCCCGGCCGGCATCATCCATTACCAGAAGATCATATAGACCGCCCTGCAGGCGGATAGCGTCCGGCGGGTCGGCATCGACCGGTTCCCACCGCAGGTGCGGTACCGCGCCGTCTCCATCGGCCTGATCGCTCGCAATGCCGTCCAGCCAGCAATCGGCGACGGTTTCTTCCAGTTTTGCGCGGGTCTCCCGTTCGCGGCTTTCGGCCAACTCACGGGAGGCCTCTTCAACCTGGACAAAGAAGGAGTCGCCAAGGGTTGGGTAGCGAAAGCGCGCATTTTCGACCGATTCGCCGCGCGGATAGAGCAGCCGCAGGACCCCGCCCGATTCGCGCGCGAGGGCGGCGGCTATTATCGCGGCGCCCTTGCCCGGTTGCTCGCTGATGACCGGAAGAACGATGCTTTTGTACGTCATTGGCTAATCCCTCCCTTTTTGATCCTTATTCGCCCGATGCGGCGTCGCGCAGCTGAGCGATTCTTGCCTCGCTGCCCGGCGTGTTTCCGCCCGGCTGAGCTGGATTATCGGGCAGTATATCGTTCAGTGATTTCCCTTCGAGCGACACACTGCCCTGCGTTTCGGTCAACGCCGCAATACGCGCGACGGATTCAGGAAGAGGCGTGCTTTGGATTGATAGCCTGGTTGTTTCTCCCGCCGCCCTTACGGCCGCGATCACATCTCGAAGCGCGATCCGGTCAAGCGGGCGGGCGGGCATCCACTGGGTCGGCGGCGTTCCGACCGGCAGGATGAAGCCGTTCTTCTGTAGTGACTGCAAAAGCCCCCGGGCGACGCTTGCGGGAATATGCAGACGGTCGACCAGCTCATTTGTCGTGGGGCGGCTCTCGCCGGCCTGGAAAGCGCTCGCCACTTCGGAAAGCAAAGCCAGTGAAACCCGCTCCGCCATGCGCGGGCTCAGCGGCGTTTCGCCGTCGCCCGCTGCCGTCTGATAAGGGTTCTGGTGATAATAGGCGACGCTCGCGCCGATCAGAAGCACAAGCCACGAGACATGGAGCCACAGCATAAAGACAATGAGCCCGGCGAATGCCGAGTAGATTGCGGCGGTTTGGGCCGACGACACCACAAAGGAAGCAAAGACCCATCCGGCGAGGTGCCAGAGGGCGCTTGCGACCAGCGATCCGGTAAAGGCGGAGACCGGATGGATGTCGGTGTTTGGCATAAACACGTAGATAAAGGTGAAGGCGCCGACCACCAGCGCAAACGGCAGCAGAGCGCTCGCCCAGCCCATGACAGTGCCAAACGGTTCAATCGCCGTAATGCTGGCGACAATGTCGGTGCTCATCAATGTTGCGGTGATACCCATCGAGCTGAACACCAGCACCGGGCCGACGATGACCACCGACAGATAGCCCGAGAACCGCTGGGCAAACGGGCGGTCCTGCGACACGCGCCATGTCCGGTTAAAGGCGCGCTCGATCTTCTGCATCAGCGAGATCACCGTAAAAAGCAGAAGCGCAAGGCCGAGCGATCCGAGCACCCCGACCTTGATGTTTTCAACGAACTCGACGATGCGAATACCGATCTCCACCCCCTGCTCGCCGAGTGGCAGAAGGGACCGCATCATCATGGTCTCGAGTTCCTCATGGACGCCAAAGCCCTTAAGGACCGAAAAGCTGACGGCGAGCAACGGCACCAGCGACAGGATGGTTGTATAGACCAGGCTCATGGCGCGCAGGCTTGGATCGCCGCTACGCAAATCCCTGATTACTGCCCAGGCTAGCCGGGTGGTCCTGACCGTAAGGCTCAGCCAGAAACCCTTCCGGTCGAGATCGTCGGCCCACACGCGGTCATGGATTGTCTGCGGCAGATCGTGGAGCTCGCTCAAAAACTTGTCCTGCATCGCATTTCCTGTGCACATCGGCGCCCGGAAGGGCAACCTGCAGGACGACAGGATAGGCGCGTTGCGGCAACGCGTCAGTGAAAAACGACTTGCGGTCGGTTGGTGCCCACCGTCGGTCAGGCAGCCCCTGCGATCCCTGAAACGTCCTCCCTGCCGCGGGTTGAAACCGGTCGTCTTTGGCCCCATATAGAGCTGGATATAAAGCTTGCGCGGTGCCCTGTGGGGCCGCGACAAGGTCGTTCTGGACCGGAGGCCGCTACGCGGGTCGGGTCGTTTGCCTGCTCCTCAGGAGAGGTTCCCGCAAGGAGGGGTTCGATGTCTCGTGTTTCCCTGTTCAACAGTCCGTTTCTGCTCGGTTTCGACGAGCTTGAGCAGTTACTCGACCGCACCGCCAAGGCGTCTTCGGACGGTTATCCACCCTACAATATCGAGCAGCTTGGCGTCGATGGGTTGCGAATCACTCTCGCAGTTGCGGGTTTTTCCGAGGCCGACCTGACGGTACTGGTCGAGGATCGCCAGCTCATTATCCGTGGCAAGCAGACAGACGACGAAACGAAAATTTTCCTGCACCGCGGTATCGCCGCCCGGCAATTCCAGCGATCCTTTGTCCTCGCGGAAGGAATAGAAACCAGCAGCGCTTTCCTGGACAGCGGGCTTCTGCATATTGATCTTGTGCGACCCAAAGTGGAAAGCCGCCAGCGGGTGATCGAGATTACCAATGGCAGCAGCCGGTCATCGGCATCGACGACGGCATCGACGATCAATGTTGAAACCA
>JBLHKG010000387.1:0-3496 GCA_047619835.1 Alphaproteobacteria bacterium | reverse complement strand
TACGGCATCAGCGGCGGGACGTCGGATCAGGACGAGGTCATTGGCCGCTACGCCCGCGAAAAAATAGGTTGGGCGCATGTGAAGGAGCACGACGACACGCCCGAGGACGTCAAACAACACATCAACGAGCTCTATTCAAAAATCGGACTAGGCGACCGCCCGCTCTAGCTTTCGGCAAAACTGCCGCCGGCGGCACCGAGCAGGTTGGCCTATTTTTCCGCTTCCGCCGATTGTGCAAGCGGCACCGTGACCCAGCGCAATGGGCAGCGAGCCGGCGAGCGCGGCGAAGGTCGTCATCATGATCGGCCGGAAGCGCAGCAGGCAGGCTTCGTAAATGGCAGTCTCGGGATCCTTGCCCTCGGTCCTTTGCGCCTGAAGCGCGAAATCGACCATCATGATCGCGTTCTTCTTCACGATACCCACCAGCATAAGGAAGATGGCAACTAACCCGAAACCTGATTCCGCAACTCCGGCACCTGGGAAACAATACCGGCCGCAATCAACAGAATGGCTAATCCACCGAGTAGTCGTTTCGCCATGTATAAATCCAATAAGCCGGACGGTCGAAAAACTACGCATCTCGGCAAAGAGTGAGTTTCAATCCATCACAATAGGCAACATGACAATAGGCAACGTGGAATATTCCGAATTGGCGCGCTCTGCCGCCGCAGACGCTAGCACGCCCGTGTTTTGATCGGAAGCGTGATTGGGACAGGCCTGATGGTGTTTTCCTACCCTCGGATGATCAAAACCATCGGCGTAGCTCGACAGCTTGCCAGCAGTGCCGTGCGAGGTCAGGCGGGCTCGGTCTCGAGTTCGACGTCGGTATGAGGAAGATTCTCCGGATATTTCTGCCAACCTGGTATCGTCAGCCAGAGCCGGAGCATAAGCCTTCGCTGTTCGGGCTCGGCAAAATCTTCGTAATCGGCTCGCCCATGCATGATCAGGCGATTGTTGAGGAACTGAATATCGCCGGGCTCCATATCCATCGCCAGGCAGAGATCGTCCCGTGCCGCGGTCTGGTCCAGCACATCGAGCGCTTCCTGTTCCAGCGGCGTCAAACTCACCAGCCCTCCGTCGATCGCTTTCCGGATCGGCGCCGGAATGTAGTTGCAGATCGTCCGACCGCCGATTTCAGCAAAAATCGGGCAGTGGAATTTGGTCAGCGACACACCACCCTGGTTGCGATGTTCGCGTCTTCGGTGCTGATAGCCGCGATAGAGAAGTTCCAGCAGATCGGGGCGGGAGCACAATATCTCGTTATGGACCTCCATTGAACTGACGATACGGCTCTCGCCGCCGCGTTTGGCCTTGCGAATGCACAGGAGTCCGACGACATCCACCGGATCCATATGCATCGGCAGCGGTCCGCCGCCATGGTAATAGTAGTCCCGCGTCGGCGGATTGATATCCATGACCTCGCCAATTCGCTTTGGCTGGAGTTCCTGAGGCCCGACGAGGCCCATGTGATTGCCGATCACCAGCAACGCAATTTTGAGTTCCTCGGTGGTATAGCGCCCGGGTTCGATTCCCCGGAGCACGGCGAAGCCCCTGCCCTTGGCGAGGTCGTTGGTTATGGGCGTCAACGCCTGTCGGAGACCTGTAATTTCAACCGCTTCAAAATCAAAATTATCCTGAGTGAGATCACGCGACGCCGCATCGCGAACGACCGCATCCAGTTCAGCCAAAACAGAATTATCCAGACGGTGCGCCCGGTCACGCTGCGCGGCGAGTGCCGCTCCGCGCCACACCTGAGGGCCTGTCACTGCCCCAATTTTATTTTCCATTTGCGCGCCCCTCTCAAAATTGTAACCGGCTCTATCTGCAGGACGTACCCAGTTTTGCATATTAACTGTTCAACCGCACATTTGGAATGGGATGTCGACGACGACGCTATGCGCTAGCATTATGAGGATCGAACCGGAGAATGCGCGATGGCCGAAAGCATCGCTGCCTTCGACAGATTGCCTTTATCAAACAGATGAAAGGGGAAACCGATGACCACCAGATTGATTCTTATCGTTGCGCTCAGCATCGCCAGTACCGCAGCTCTGGCGATGGGGCCTCCTACTACCAGCAGTCGATCCTCGCCCCCGAGTAGTTACGAGAAGGGAGCGAAGGCCGCTAAGTCGGGCGAATATGCCGCTGCCCTGAAACAGCTGGAAAAGGCGGTTGGCGAGAATTCCCGCGACGCGAATACCTGGAACTACATGGGCTACAGTTACAGAAAACTCAAACAGTTCGATCAGGCTCTTTTCGCCTACCAAAAAGCACTCGCGATCGATCCGGAACATCACGGCGCAAATGAGTATCTTGGCGAGCTTTATCTGGAAACCGGAAAGCTGGAGAAGGCCAAGGAGCGGCTCAAGGTTCTCGATTCGGCCTGTTTCTTCGGTTGCCGGGAGTATGACAGTCTAAAGTCAGCTATCGCCGCCTACAAAGCCAAACACAAGTAATCCCTCCCCCCGACCACTTATCCATCCAGAGCCAAATGCCTAAATTCGCCGCCAATCTTTCGACGATGTTTCCCGAGCTGGAGCCTGCCGAACGGTTTCACGCAGCTGCCCGGGCAGGGTTTCCAGCGGTGGAATTTTTGCGGCCTTACGAATATCCGAAGGAACAGGTTCGGAATTGGCTCGATGAAAACGGGCTGAATTTTCTCCTCCTCAACACGCTGGGACGGTTGTCGGCAACAGACGAGCCCGGTGCGGGTATTGTCGCATCGCGCGCGGCGGAGTTTCGCGAAATTTTTGACCTGGCGTTCGGTTATTGCACCGCGTTGGGCGGCCAAATGATTCACGTCACGGCGGGCCCGGTGCCCGACGGGTTGTCGGTGGAAAGCTGCGAACAGACCTTCATCGCAAATCTGAAACAGATCGCGCCGATTGCCGCTGACGCCGGAATCTCCCTGATGCTGGAACCGCTGAACAGCAGGGATGCACCGGGTTATCTCCACAGCAGCACGGCACACACACGCAGGATTATTGAGGCCGCCGGCGCAGCTAATGTGAAGCTGCAATATGATTTTTATCACCTGCAGATCATGCAGGGTGACCATATCCAAACTCTGAAAAACAATCTCGACATCATCGGCCACATCCAGTTTTCAAGCGTACCGGGACGCCATGAGCCACAACATGGCGAGCTCAATTTTACGGTCATTTTCAACCATCTCGATGAGATCGGCTATGACGGCTGGGTGGGGTGCGAATACAGCCCCAAAGGCGATAGCTGGGAAGGACTGTCGTGGGCCACTCCCTATGGCATCACCAGTATCAGGTGACGCTGAGAATAATCATCCCGATTACCGTGACAATGCGTGCGAAATCCGCCCAGCGGCGCTCGCCCTCATAGCGAACAGCGGCGCGCCACACACCTATCGTGACGATGACATTATAAGGCAGCGAGGGTGCGTAGCCGGCAATATAGGCCGCGAGCAGATGATCGTCGGCGACCAGGAATAGAAAAGCCACACTTGATAGCGCGTTGACGACCA
>JBLHKG010000386.1:0-3499 GCA_047619835.1 Alphaproteobacteria bacterium | reverse complement strand
TCACCGGGATGGCCGGCGGCGCGCCAGGCGGCGCGGTAGATATCGAACAGTTCGCGGAGCTGCGGCGCGGAGCGCGGGATGGTCATGATCTTGTGGCCGAGCCGCCCGGCCTTTTCGAACGATTGCGCGCTTGAGGTGGTGGCGTACCAGAAGGGCGGGCGCGGCGATTGTGTCGGGCGCGGCAGCGAAGTCACGTTCTCAAAGCTATGGAATTCGCCCGCCATGATGACGTTTTCTTCTTCCAGCAGCCGGCGCACCTGCTCTACCCCTTCATCGAAGCGCGCCACGCTCTCATCCAGTGAGCGACCAAACGTGCGGAACTCGTGCGGCAGGAAGGCGCGGGCGAACCCCGCCTCGATGCGACCGTTTGAGATGGCGTCCAGCATGCCGATCTCGCCCGCCATCTTGAACGGGTTATTGAATACCGGCAGAAGCGCCCCGGTGATCAGCCGCGCTCTGGCGGTGCGTTGCGATGCTGCCGACAGGAACACGATCGGGTTGGTGCTGTAGCCGCCATAGCGGTTGAAATAATGCTCGACGGTGCGGATATGGCTGTAGCCGAGCTCATCGGCGAGACCCGTGAGCTGGAGCGACTCGTTCCAGTAGGCCTGGGCGGATTTTTCTTCGGGTCCCACATCGGGGAAAAACTGCAGCCCGAAATCGATAGTGGGTGTGCTCATTGCCATATTTCCTGACCGGTTGCCGGAGGGCCAAGCTTAACCCGGAAATCACGCCAAGTTCGATGGCAAAACTTCCTTACAACCAGACTGGGCTTATAACCAGACCGGCTGATCGGCCCCCGGTCGGACCGGCGGGCGGTCCCATCCCGGCGGGGTGCCGGACAGCGTCATCGCCGGCGCAAGGTGGTCTAGCCTGCCGAATTCCGACGGACGGGACTGATAGAACGCCCTAATCTCATCCCTGCCCGGCATGGCCGCCGACACTGTCGATTTGACGCCAAGTGCGTCCGCCATGTCGAAGATCCATTCGGCGATCCGCAGCAACGACAGCTCGACCCGCCAGCTGCCGCCCTCCTCTGCCCGGCGGGCCAGCGCGACCATCGCGCCATAGGCTGCGAGATAGCCCGCGAGATAATCGAGCGGCGCGCACGGCATCCGAGACGGCGCGGAATCCCCTTCATTCAGGGTCAGTCCACAGGCTGCCTGAACCAGGCTGTCATAGCCACGCCGGGCCGACCATGGCCCGAGGCGGGACCATGCGGATAAAGATACCGATATGATACCCGGTCGAAGATCGTGCAGCGCATCCGCGCCAAACCCGCGCTCGGCAAGCGCACCGGGCCGATAGGCATCGACAAAAACATCGGCATCCGAAACCAGCGCGCGCAACTGCCCGGCATCGTCGGGCGCGCGCAGATCGAGATGACAGGACCGCTTGCCTAATCCCGTATCGATGATCAAGGGCTCGATATACGGCAGGTGGGGACCGTTGATGCGCAAAACATCGGCGCCATGTTCGGCCAGGGTGCGGCCGGCCATCGGCCCGGCGATGACCCGCGAACAATCGACCACCCGAACGCCCGATAGGGGGCGCATGCCGGGCGGCAGGGGTTGCGGCGGCGCATCGCCGATCCGGGTGATTTCCAGCAGAGGCAAAGCCAAAACCGCTTCATGCTGTGCATGGCGAAGCCATTCGGCGCGCGTCCGCACGACCGAGGCGCAAAGCCCCTGCTCAATGGTCTCATGCTCCAGCTCAGCCACTTGGCGATCCGCCACCGCCCGCTTGATCGATTCAGGATCGTTTCCCGAACCCAGACGGGTCAGCAACCCGTCGCGCAGATGCGGAAAATTGCCATGGAGATAGATCCAGTCGCCGTTGCGATCCTGGTAAAAGCCGGTCACCGGGTCCCAGGTCTTGACCTTCACGCCATCGACCAGCAGATAGTCCGAGCTGGCCATCGCCAAGGCAGCCGCTTTGCGGTTCACTGTGATGTCCTGCCCGGCGCCGCCCCGCAACCGCCACAGATTATCGACCGCCAGCCCGACCGCAGCGATCACCGCGACCCCCATCGCCTCAATCGGGTAGCGCGTCGGGATCAGATCCGCATCGTCGGTGACGGTAAGGGCCTTAAGCGGCGCATCGCGCCAGCCCGATGCCTCGAGGATCTGGCGGAGCGGGAGCTCACCCGAGGAGGCGCGACCAGTCGTCATTTTCGATCAGCTCCTTCACCCGTTTCAGAAACCCTGCGGAATACGCGCCGACGATGGCACGATGATCGAACGACTGGGCGAGAATTCCGACCGGCCGGACGACGATGGAATCGCCCGAAGCGCTCTCGATTACCACCGGCTTCTTGGAGATCCCGTCGGTTGAGAGGATGGCGACCTGCGGCTGGTTGATGATCGGCGCGGTGATCAGCGTGCCGAACGCGCCCGAATTGGACAGGGTGTAGGTCCCGCCCGACACGTCGTCCGCGTTGAGCGCGCCGGCGCGGGCGCGCGATGACAGATCATTGATCACGCGCGCCAGATCGGCGACAGATTTGCTGCCGGCATTACGGATCACCGGGGCGACCAGCCCGTCCGGGCCCAAATCCACTGCAATGCAGAGATGTACGTCGCGCCACACCACGAGCGACTCCCCGTCGACGCTGGCATTTACATGCGGAAACGCGGCAATCGCCCGGCATACCGCACTGGCGATGAACGGCAACCAGGTGAGCGAAAAGCCTTCGCGGGTTTTCCACGCCGCGCCCATCGCCGCGCGCAGGGCTGCAACGCGATGGAAATCAACCTCGATTGCCTGCAACACATGCGGGCTGGTCGCCTTTGAGGCCACCATATGCTCGGCGGTGCGTTTGCGGATTTTTGTAAAGGGTACGATTGTGCGGTCCGATCCATCGGCGGCAGGCGCCCCACCAGTAGCAGGCATCCCGACTGCTTTTTTGACGGCAACATAGGCCTCCACATCCTTTTTCTTGATGCGTCCGCCCGACCCCGTGCCGACCACATCGGCAAGCGTCAGGCCATGCTCAGCAAGAAGCCGACTAACCACCGGCGATAGCGGCGGCAGCGCATCCGCTGAACCGGTCGTCGCCTGTACAGCGTCCACCTCTACCGGGGCCGGAGCGGCGACCACAGCCACCGGCGCGGACGCTTCCTCACCATCGGCCTGCAATATGCCGATCCTGGTGCCGACCACGACGGTCTCACCCTCCTCCACCAGAATCTCGGTCAGTACGCCAGCGGCAGGCGCCGGCACCTCGGTATCGACCTTGTCAGTCTCGACCTCGAACAAAACCTCGCCGGGCTCGATGCGCTCGCCAGGCTTTTTGTGCCAGACAGTCAGCGTACCCTCGGCAACAGTCTCACCGAGTTGCGGCATGACGATATCCATCGGGGTCGGCTCCTTGGGTCTAATCGATGCGGGTGCGGATGGTCTCTATGATACGCGCCACCGACGGCATCGCCAGGTCTTCCAGATGATCCGCCGACGGCAGCGGGATATGCGGCGTGGTGATGCGGATAACCGGTCCATC
>JBLHKG010000385.1:0-3504 GCA_047619835.1 Alphaproteobacteria bacterium | reverse complement strand
GCCCTGGAAAAGAAAATCGCAAGCGAAGACATAGCCAGGGCAAAACTGCTTGCGAAGCAATGGCAGGATGATTTCGAGAAATTGATGAGCCGAAATGCGTGATCCGTCCTGCGGCAGGTGGAAATCTTATGCCTGCTTCCGCTATTCACCCTAACCGAGGGCGTCTAGAAAACTCGGGGCTATTCAAACCGAACGGTCTCTTGGAGGCTGCGTTACTCGCAGGGACGCGCGTGATACCGTGCACTTGAATGTTTCCGTCGTTTGTTTGGCGGACAAATAGCAGTAACACGGGGAGATAGGCTATTCAGCAAGTTATAGGAGGCCACGCCGATGGCTGAAGAAGAGGGAAACAGCCAGGTGTCGGCCGGCACCGTTATTGCGAACGAACTCATCGAATTCGCGAACGAAAAGAAAGAGGCCGGTGTTGATGCTGCGGTTATCGCAGCAGCGTTGCGTCATGCCGCGGCTAATTTCACGGCGTTTGCCTTCCACGCTACCGAAGGCCCGCTGGACACCGAAGATATAGTGGAGGAATTCGTTCGATTCCTTCATTTTTATGACGGTCGCCATCGAAGTGGTGCGCGTCCGATGACGCCTTTGGAAAAGCTAGTGAAGCAAGTAGAAGATGAATAGTTGGTAACCGGCAAAAGGGCGTTCACACGTTAACTAGCACGGTCGCCTGAACTCGATCTGGATCAGGCGGCAAGCCAACCTTGATTCCAGACAGCGAGCGTCTCGGCTCGAAACTTCCTGAAAATACGTTGGGATAGAAGATGGCGTTGAACGTAGACGGTGTTGTAAACGGCGGCGTGGATCGACAGGAACCGTTTCGCTGACCCTGGTGATTTGTACCGCTCCTGTTTTCGCTCTCGCCGCCAGACCGGTTGGTGTGCGTTCTCCGCCCGATTGTTCGCTCGTAATCCCTGGTCGGGCGGAAGGGGAATTCGAACCCTCGGTACGAGTACGCGTACCTCGTTTTGAGACCGCCGTTTTCTTTTGCACGATGTCCGGTGTGGGTCAGACTCGGCTGTTCTGGCCCCCAGGGTGAAGCCCTGTTCGACCTGATCGCGTCGCGTCAATCGCGGGGCATGATGACGGTGATTAATCATGCCTGCCATTTCTGTTTTCGCGAGCAAGCGCGGCAGTTCGAAGCGGCGATATCAGGGTTTATTGAGTGTGCGGGCGGATGGTAAGGCCAGACCGTTTCGCAATACGGTCCGCATAGGAATTCGTAGCATTTAATTTGTGTCTCAGCTCATTTCTGTGGAAAATAGACGAGCGGGAACGCGATATTGTCCGTATTCAGAATACTAATGGAAAACCAACAGGGAGCTAAAATGTCAAAGTTCATCAAAAGATCGCTCGGTGTCGTCGCGCTGGCCGCGGCGGCATTCGTGGTATCCAGCGCGGCCATCGCGGCGGACGATTTCAAAGGCAAGACAGCCAAGATCGTCATCCCCTACGGACCGGGCGGTACCTACGACAATTATTCCCAGGCCTTTGCCAAACATCTCGGCAAGCACATTCCCGGAAAACCGAATGTGATCGTCCAGCATATGCCGGGCGCCGGTGGCGTTAAGGCGATGAACTGGGCCTACACCGTCATGCAGAAGGACGGGCTCAATATGCTGATCCCGCTGGACAATACGATCCTCAACCAGCTGCTGCGCCCCGAGAAAATGCGTTATGACGCGCGCAATTTCACCTGGCTGGGCTCAAGCAATCAGACGAATATGGTGCTGGTCGTCGCCTCCAGTACGGGTGTGAACACATGGCAGGACTTGAGGAAGCGCAAATCCATCGGTGCCTCCGCCGGAACCGGCTCGTTCGATTTTATCATCCAGCGCCTGACCAGCGGGCTGTTGAAGTTCGAGTTGAAGACGGTGACCGGCTATAAGGGCTCCTCGGCAACGTCGCATGCCGTTCAGCAGGGAGAAGCTGACCTCAACGCCAATAACTGGCTGACCTATGCGTCGCGCCAGCCGCACTGGTTCACCGGCGACAAGCCTTTTGCGCGGGCTGTCCTTCAGGTCGGCGTGTTCAAGGATCCGGCTCTGCCCAAATCGGTGCCGTTGATCAGTGAGCTCCTGACCGACGCTCTTGATAAAAAAGTTGTCGATTTCATCGGTGTTGCCGGTCTGCTGGGCCGTGGCCTCGTTCTGCCGCCAAAGGTGTCGGGAAAAATGGTCAAGACGATGCGGGCCGCCTATGCAGCGATGAATGCTGATCCGGTGTTCGAAGCAGAACTGAAGAAACGCAAGCTGCGCCTGATTCCGTCCAAGGGAGAGGAAATTCAGAAGATCGTGATCAATGCGGTGAATTCCGCATCGCCCGAAGTGATCAAGCGGGCACGCGAGGTCATTTTCCGGAAATAGATGTGATCTCAACTGGTCGCTGCAACATCTGATCTCTATTAACAGAGAGGGGGATGTTGAGAATGAAATACCGAACGAGGATCAATTACACGTCCGCTGACAAGGCTTTGATGTGGGATCGCTGGCAACAAGGTGACTCGCTGGAAGCCATCGCCCAGCTGTTTGACCGGACCCATGGATCGGTTGCTGGCATCCTGGCGCGAAGCGGCGGCATACGGCCTCCGGAAAGAAAACGTTCAAGATGGGCTCTGACGCGACCGGAACGTGAGGAGATCTCCCGCGGTGTTGTCGCGGGCCAGTCGATCCGGGCAATCGCGTCGTCACTAGGGCGAGCGCCCTCCACGGTGAGCCGGGAACTTAGCCGTAATGGTGGACGGGACCGTTACCGGGCGAACCCGGCCGATCAAGCCGCCTGGGACCATCGACGATGAGACCGATGAACGGGTGCCTACAGGGGCGCGTCTCTGCATAAAGATGTTGGTCGATCAGCTCCTGCTGCTGAATACGCAGGTGCTTGAGAATGACCGTCAGATCAGGTCGAGCGCCAGATCATCCGAGGTTGGCCGGCGGCTAATGGAGATACACCAGGCCACGATTCACAGATCGAGCTGGGCCGCTGCGCTCGGAGGGAACTCTCTGCCGATCAAAAACCGTCAGACCGGGTTGCTGTCAATCTTCTGAAATGTCGGCTGTTAATATGCTCATGAGCGTAACTCCATACACTTTTTAACCCAGAAAGGTTTACATCCCCACTCTACAATTTTTTCAAAAAAGGAGCACGCACCTTTACGTTAACCTGACGTCCACTTTGGGTCAGACTCGGCTGTTCTGACCACCCTCCAAACAGGTCCGGGTTACCCCGAGAACGGAAGTCAGCGGGCGAACGTCCGAAGCTGGATGTGGAGCGGAAGTGATTTTCGACAGGCCAAACAGCCGCTCCTAGCCAACATGCGAAGTCTTGGCCAGCGAATAAGACTTCCGTTGCTGGAGGTAGAACGGACTAGGTCCGGTCAGTAACCGACATGCTCAGGCCGGCCCGTATTATGTCGCGCTAATCTGTCATCGCCGTGAGGGCGGCAGCCCGCAGCCCTTGCCTTAGCTTCATTTCAGAACCAGCGTCCGACCCCTC
>JBLHKG010000384.1:0-3513 GCA_047619835.1 Alphaproteobacteria bacterium | reverse complement strand
ACCGTTGCCCGAATAAAGCCCTGTACCGCTACGGAATTCTCCGCCAACCAGTCGCGCCGGGCGCAATACACGCCCCCCTGATAACACGCCCACGGATCGTGTTCCGGCAGCAACTCGTGACACCCAGCCTCAATCGCGGTCGCCGCAATTGCCTTGCTCAGCAGCGACGCGACGCAATCGCCGGATTCCATCGCCTGCCAGCGCGCCGCCGGAGCGCCAACCGGCACCAGCTCGTAATCGTCATTGCCGAGCCCGTAATCTGCGAGCATCTGCCGCAGCAGGAACGAAAACCCGGTATTTAACGCATCGACGGCCAGCCGGTGGCCTCTCAGGGCCGGAATATCGGCGATTTCAGGCAGCGCAATCAGCGGTCTTGGTTCTGACGCGCTGCCCAGAAAAGCGATCAAATCGGGCGTACGCTCGGTTTGTACTCCACCTTGCCCCTCGACATAGGCGACCACATTGTCGACAGCCGTCATGGCAATGTCGCAGCCTCCCTCAATCAGCTGCGTCATCTGATAGACCGAACCGGTCGCCGCCTCGCAATGAACGATCAGATTTTCCCGGGCATAGAAACCCTTCTCTGCCCCTACCAGCAAGGGCAGAGTCTCCGGCCCAACGAAAGCAATAACCGAAAAATCGATCACGAAATATTAGCTCGGCGGACGGGCTGAATGTAGCCGACGGGATTCCATGATTTCCAGCTGATTACCCCCAGGATCGCGAACAAAAAACCGTTCCTGATAAAAATCTCGCTCCTCTGACCGGGCGGGATCGGCCTCACTAATCTCGATTCCTGCTGCCTCGAAGGCCTGCCTCGCGGCTGCGAGGTCGTCCACCTGGAATCCGAGATGATTGAGAAGCGCTTGATTGAGCCCAATATCCGCAACCGAGGCGCCGCGTGCAATACCAAGGTGCAGCTCGTACCACGGCTCCTCTGAAAGGCAGTAATGCGCGCCGGAGCGGCCCAGATTATCGGGCTTGGTCAGTTGCGAAAGGCCCAGGATTTCACCGTAGAAATGCTTCGCCTCGTCCTCTTTTTCAGGCGGCACCTGAACATTCAGGTGATCGACGCGCTTCAGCATTGCCATGTGCTAACCTCTTTTGCCCTGTTTGTGCTTCTCGTCACACAGCGAAATGAGAACCGAACGATAAATCATGACAGCTCTGCACGCACGATGGCCGCGCCCTTTACCATAGACTCGAGCTTGCCCAGGGAAACATCGCGCGGCAAATACTTCATACCGCAATCCGGGGCGACGATAATCTGCTTCGGATCCTTAAAGGGAAGTGCGCGGCGGATCCGCGTCGCCACCGTTTCCGGTGTCTCGACCGTCATATCGTCGAGATCGATAACTCCGAGAATAATGGTCTTCTCGGGCAGGGTTTCCAGTATTTTGCAATCGAGCCCGGACTGCGCCGTCTCGATCGAGACTCCGCCACAGGAACAATCATGCAATTCGGAAAGAAACGAATAGCCCTCGGGCCGTTCGTGAATGACCGCTGCGTAGCCGAAACAGATATGAACAGCCGTGGTCCCGATCACACCGTCGAGCGCGGCATTGAGCGCATCGAGCCCATATTCCCGTGCGGGTTCCGGCCGCGCCTGCATGTAGGGCTCGTCAATCTGTACGATATCGGCGCCTGCGGCGAACAGATCCTTGATCTCGGCGTTGACGGCCGCAGCATAATCCATCGCGACGGCGCGCCCGGAATCGTAGAAATCGTTCTGCGCCTGCTGGCTCATCGTGAAGGGACCGGGCACAGTGATCTTCACCAGCCGGTCGGTATTGTTCCTCAGGAACTCTAGGTCGCGTACTAAAACCGGATGTTTGCGCCGTATTTTGCCATCGATCCGCGGCACAGGATTAGGATGCCCCGAACGATCAAGCGCCGAGCCCGGATCGTCGGTATTTACCCCTTCCAGCGCCGTCGCAAACCGGTTGGAATAGCTTTCGCGGCGGATTTCACCATCGGTGATGATATCGAGCCCCGCCCGTTCCTGATCCCGGATGGCGAGACGCGTCGCATCGTCCTGTGCTTCCTCAAGCCACTGATCGTCGATGCGCCATATTTCCTTCGCCCGCACCCTGGGCGGAAAACGACCCCGAAGATTTTCGCGATTAACCAGCCAGTCGGGTTGCGGCCACGATCCAACCAGGCTGGTCGGCAGGAGCATGTTTCTGCTCGTCGTCATAATTTCCAAACCTCTGACTTGTTAATAAAGAAACCGGCGACCAGCAGCGCACTATGGTCTGGCATTTCACATCTGCAGATTATGCTCTTTGATGGCATCGAGAAAAACCTCTCCGAAATCCTTGAGTTTTTTCGGGCCGACGCCGCTGACCTGGGCAAACCCTTCGAGCGTCTCCGGAAGCGAACGGCACATGTCGTGTAGCGTTGCATCGGCGAACACGACATAGGCCGGCACTTTGCGATCCCGGGCCAATTCGCGGCGCAGCGCCTTTAGCCGCGATAGCAGTGCGGAATCGATATCGAGCTCCGCAAGATCCGCCAGACGCTGCTTTGCGGATGCCTTTGCGGACGCTCCAGACTCTGGAATTTCCCGGTAATTAAATTTCTCAGCGTCCTTCAAAACTGATCGGCCCCTGTCGGTCAATTTGAGACCACCGAAGCCCTCAATGTCGATCGACAGATACCCGCCTGCAACCAATTGCCGAACAAATCCCTGCCAGAAATTCTTCGAACGCGCCTGGCCGGCTCCGAAAGAGGAAAGCAGGTTGTGTCCTCTCGCCTCGATCCTTTCCGATGCCGAGCCGCGCAGGGTATCGATGACATGCACGGCACCGAAGGATTCCCCGGTCTGCGCGACGACTGACATAAGCATTTTCGCTTCCAACGTCCCATCAATCACCTTTGGAGGATCGATGCAGACATCGCAGTTTCCGCAAGCCGTAGAGCTCTCGCTAAAATAGGTGAGGAGCGAGACACGACGGCACTGGGTCGCCTCACAATAGGCCAGGAGCGAGTCCATCCGTTTGTGTTCGCGCCGCTTATGCTCCTCGTCTTCGCCGTCCTGGCTGATGAACTGACGGCGCATACGCATATCGTCCAGACCGTAGAGCATCATCACATCCGCCGGCTTGTCGTCACGACCGGCTCGACCTATTTCCTGATAGTAGGCCTCGATACTGCCGGGCAAATTCACGTGGAAAACATAGCGAATGTCCGGCTTGTCGATGCCCATACCGAAAGCGATGGTGGCGACCATCACCACCCCGTCCTCGGCCATAAATATTTCCTGATTATCCTTGCGTTGGGTCGCGGGGAGGCCCGCGTGGTACGGCAATGCGCGAAAGCCTTCCTGATTGAGCAAGATGGCAACTTCTTCGGTCAGGCGGCGGGACAAACAATAAACAATGCCGGCCAAATTCCGCCTGGGCTCCAGAAAGTCCAGAATCTGGCGCCGCCAATTCGCCTTGGGCGCTACGCCAAGCCAAAGATTGGGTCGGTCGAAGCCATGCACCACGACGTCTCCCTGTCCCCGGAACA
>JBLHKG010000383.1:0-3513 GCA_047619835.1 Alphaproteobacteria bacterium | reverse complement strand
CCCTTCTGCGGTCGTTCATAGCGGAACATTGGGCCCTGATAGAAATATTTGAGAGGCAGATTTTGCGCCAGACCACCGGCGATCAGCATACGTGCAACACCCGCCGTTCCTTCGGGACGAAGGGTGATCTCGTCTCCGCCTTTATCGGTAAAGCTATACATCTCCTTGGTGACAATGTCGGAGGTGTCGCCAAGTGTACGGCGGAAAACGTCGGAAAACTCAAAGATCGGGGTGGCTATTTCCTCGTAACCGAAACGTTCCGCGACGACCCGCCCGGTTTCCTCTATGTGGCGATGCGCGCGGCGCTCCTCGGGCAGGATGTCGCGTGTTCCTCGAACGGGTTGCAGACCGGACATATCTTGTCGTCCCTGATGGAAAACTTAAAAGTTCAAAAAATAACTGCGCCGCCCAAATTATGGGCGCGATGCGGAGTAATCAAGAAGGAGAAAAATATCTGTCTGCCGGAAACCGGCTAACGCCGGCCCGAGGCGCCACCCAACAGGGTATCAGGTTCGAGCAAAATGCCCCGCCGGACAGCGCCTTGAGGTCCTAGCGATGCAATTGCTGTGCCATCGACCAGAATATCGAGCCCTCCAGCGTTTCCGGTCTCAAGCACCACACCGCCGGTTGGCGGCACGGTAAATGTCTCGCCCCGCTTCATCAGGCGCGAATAAAGGCGTTTTCCGGACGCATCTCGCAACTCTACCCAGGTAATCGCGCTCGCGCGCAGGATAACACGACCGGTCGCAAATGCAGACGCGGCCTGTGCTTCCGGCAGCGCGGCAGAAACCGTCGCCGTGTCTGTTCGCGGCGCCGGGGGTGTCAATTGCAGCACCGGGGTTGCGGATTCAGGCACTTCACGTGCCGCTTCCGGCACCACCTCCATCGTCTGGGGAGGAGCAGAAGGAGTAGGGGAGGGACTCCGCACCGCTTCTGGCGGCGGCGAAGATTCCGGTGGCGAAGATTCCGGCGGTGAAGTTTCCGGTAGCGACGACGCCGCCGGTCGATCAACCTGCGTGGTTGTTTCAGACGATGATGCGATCTCAGTGGTGGACGCCGATGACGTCGTCGCCACGGGCATTGACGACACGGTTACTGGCGACACGGTTACTGGCGACACGGTTACTGGCGGCACGGTCGCGTCAGGCAGCAACGCGTTCGCCTTCGGTCGTTCCGCAGCAGAAACCGTCACCACCGGCTTACCGCCCGGCGACGATACCGATGCGGTCGCCACAGCGGTTTCAGGCGACGGCATGTTGGACGACGGGCTGGACGATGCAGCAGCGGCAGCATTTTCCTTGTTTTCTGCGCCGGGTTTTGCGGTCGAAGCCGGCAAAGGCTTATCGTTCGCGTCCTTATCAAGCCCAACCATCGCGGCGATACGCGCCGGCAATTTTGTGACCACTTCGACGGGATCGCGCCCATCGACCGTCAGGTAATACCAGCCACCATAGGCAGCAAGCGCCAGCACTGCCGCGACAAGAAGAATGAATCCGGTGGGCAGGCGCGCCTCAATTACCGGGGAGGGCGGCACCAGCGGTCCCTGCGCCGGTTGATCTCCGGTAATTTCGCGATAGCGCCGCATGACCTCGACAAGATCGAGGCCGAGATAATCGGCATACGCACGCACAAAACCCATCGCGTAGGTCGGCCCAGGCAGAGCATTAAAACGACCGTCTTCAATGGCCTGCAAATAAACCAGCCGAATTTTCAATATCGCCGAAACGTCGGTAAGCTCGCGGTTATGCGCGCGGCGCATTTCCCGCATCGACGCGCCAAACTCCACGGCTTGCGTCGCGGCTTCCACCGAAGAGGCGTTCGTTGCCATACCCGACTTTGCCAAGGTTCTCGTCTCTGTTGTTGATTATTAAGCTTGTGCGGCGATGAACAGAATGATTTTCTGCCCAAACACCCACGCCGAGCCGGTATTACCAATAAAAGTATACGGAAATCAATCACTTCTTCCAGATCGCGCCGGAATTCCGCGAACTTTACCGCTCAAATATCGCCTGTTCCGATCCCGTGGTCCCGCGCATAGGCTGTGAGCTTGCGTCTGACGCTGTGATCCGGCAGGTCCAGCAAAGTATCGACATAGCTTGCAAGTGCGCCGGCATCGAGGCTCCTCACCATTGCCTTGACCGCGCCAATCCGGGTCGGCGGCATGGAGATACACCTGAAGCCAAGCCCGATCAGCGTCATGGCCTCGATCGGCTGACCGGCCATTTCGCCGCAAAGCGACAGGGGCACGTTCGCTTCCCCGGCAGCAACCACAAGCGAGCGCAGCAGGGACAACAGGCCCGGCGATAAAACGTCATAACGATCCGCCACCCGTGGGTTGCCGCGATCGCTGGCAAACAGAAACTGGAAGAGATCGTTACTGCCCACCGACAGAAAATCGACCCGCGGCAGCAGTGATTTCAACTGCCACATCAATCCGGGTACTTCGAGCATCACGCCAACATGAAGTTTTTCGGGAACGATGCCGCCCCGAGAGCGAACCCGCGCCAACTCCTTTTCAAGCACCGCCTTTGCCGCATCGAATTCCGCGACCTCGGAAACCATCGGAAACATTACCGACAGTTCCCGCCCGTCAGCCGCGTGGATCAAGGCTCTCAATTGCTGGCGCAGCATGGACGGTTGGTCGAGCGCCACCCGAATTGCCCGCCACCCCATATTCGGGTTCTGATCCGCGCTGTTCTGAAAATACGGCAATTGTTTGTCGCCCCCTATATCGAGGGTGCGAAACATTACCGGCTTGTCGGCGGCCTGATTCAGGATGTTGGAATAGAGCTCTGTCTGTGCCTCGACGCTCGGGAATTCCGACCTGACCATGAAGGGGATTTCGGTCCGGTAAAGCCCGATCCCATCGGCGCCGGTTTCCGAGAGCTGTTGCACATCGATCAACAACCCGGCATTGAGGTTGAGCGAAATCCTCTGACCGTCGCGCGTTTCCGGTGGATCGTCCCGCATCGCCGAATAGAGAGCCCGCCGTTCGGCCTTGGTGCTCAGCGTTTCGGCGACCATCTGCTGGATATCTTCGGCCGGTCTCACGAATACCTGGGAATGATCGCCGTCAACAATCACCGGATCGCGGGGATCGATGCGCGCCAATAGATCCTTGATGCGGCCAACCACGGGAATATCGAGCGCCTTGGCGACAATCGCGACATGCGACGTGGCGGAGCCTTCTTCCAGCAGGAGTGCGCGCAGCCGCCGCGGCTCATAATCAAGCAGCTCGGCGGGACCCATATTGGTTGCCAGCAGGACCACGTCTTCGGGTAAATCGACCAACGCGACCATGCGGGAATCCCCGGCAAGGTGCTGCATCAGCCGATTGGCGAGGTCATCGAAATCGTGCAGCCGCTCCCGCAGATAAGGATCTGCCGCCAGCATCATGCGCGCCCTTGTGTCGTCGCCGACTTTCTGGACAGCCGCCTCGGCGGTCAGGCCACCGGTGATGGCCTCGCGCAACCGCCGTAGCCAGCCGGCGTCCCGCGCCACCAGCCGGTAGGT
>JBLHKG010000382.1:0-3518 GCA_047619835.1 Alphaproteobacteria bacterium | reverse complement strand
CTCGCGTTTAGCGCGTTCTACGAATTGATCGAATGGTGGACAGCGCTGATCGCCGGTGAGGGCGCCACGGATTTTCTCGGCACTCAGGGCGATATCTGGGACACACAGTGGGATATGTTCCTTGCGCTGGTCGGCGCGGTAGCCGCCCTCCTGACCTTCGCGAAGCCCCACGATAAGGCGCTTGAACGCCTCATGCAGGCTCAACCGAGCTTGTAAGGCACCTGTTCCGGCCCGCCGAACACCACACGGCTGCCATCATCGAGATAGCGATACTGCTCGAACGTCCCCGAACGCTGTGAGCGCACGATGACGGCAATCGATTTCTCATCCTGAGCGTATTCCGAATGGATCAGCCAGGGCTGGACGACATCGACATCGCCGGGCCGGCAAATCTCGGCACGGCTTTCGCCTATTGCGAATGTCTCATCCTCAGCCTGCTTTGCATCGAAATGAACGATGCGTTCTTCCCCTGCCAGGACTCCATAAATCGTCCAGGCGGGACCGTGATCATGGACCATCGCCGTACCGCCGGCATTCTTGATCAACCCATTAATGACAAATCCGTAATCAGGATCTTCATAGAACAGAAGATTCTGCACCCGGTCCGTCTTCGGGTTAAATCCGGTTATCGGCCAGTCTTTGGCCGCTTCCTTCACGGCCGGGTCGGCGATCAGCTGCTTCAGCAATTCACGGCAGCGCTCCCACCGGTCAGGTTCGGGGATTCCCTCGGCGAAGACCGCACGCATGTCCGAGACAAATTTTTCAGCTGCCAAAAACATCATTATTTTTCCGTATCTTATCCGCGACCTTTATTGCGTGACATGAACTGACGGCGGATCTCCACCATATGCGCCGCCATCGCCGGATCGTAATCAATTTCGGTCATCGGCTCATGATCCCAGTAATTATATTCATCGACTCCGCGGACCAGTGCGGCTGATTTCTTGCCGTCGACCGGGTCGTACATGGTTTCGCGCGCGTGCGTCGGGCAGTAGTGGATGGAATAGCCCACCCGGCGATGATCCGCGCGGTTTGGTTCCGACGAATGAACGGTGCACTCCTGGTGGATAGAGAACTGTCCTGGCTCGAGCGGCATGTAGACCGCCTTTGATTCATCTACATCCCGGGTACGTTGCCCGCGCTTGAGAACATTATGTTCGTCCGGCGCATTATCAAACTCGCTCTTAGCCAGATGACTGCCCGGAATCGCCCGGATACAGCCGGACACGAGGTTTGCTGGTGTGAACGCAATCCACGCCGTCACGGTCTCCTGCGGCTCAATGCCGTAATAATAGGTATCCGCATGCCAGGAAACATAGGTTTCCGAATGCGGTTCCTTGACGAAAAACGACGAACCCCAGCAAAAAATATTAGGGCCGATCAGATCCTCGATCGCATCCAGCACCTTTTCGTGTCGGATCAAACGGCTGAACAGGCCAAACGGCAGATGCGACTTGAGGGTCAGGCTATCCTGCGCGGTCTGGCCGGTCTTGCGTTCGTAATCTTCAAGACAATCAAGACATTCCTTTGCCTCCGCCGCAGTCAGGGCATCGAGACCATATATAAATCCATTTTGCCTGAACCCTTCGACCTGTTCGTCACTCAACATTTTACCCGACGATTTTCCCATGACGCTCTCTGCTCCCTTAACGATCTTGCTTTGTCCCCTTGGCGATAGGGCCTATCCTATATCCAAACCTAATATGGGAGAAAGCCGATGACCCTTAAATATATTCAGCCCGGCGCGTGGAACAGCCGCGCCGTCATTCACGGTGACACCGCCTGGCTGTCCGGTATCGTCGCCGATGACAAGACTGCGCCGATGAAGGAACAGACCGCGCAAATTCTGGCCAAGATCGATGCTGTCCTTGCCGAAATCGGCTCCGACAAGACCAAAATCCTCTCATCCGTCGTCTATCTCGCCGATATGGACCAGAAAGACGCCATGAACGAGGCGTGGATGGCGTGGATGAACAAGGATCACCCCCCTGCCCGCGCAGCTGTCGGCGTGACCCTCACCCCCGGCACTCTGGTGGAAATCATGGTGCAGGCAGCGGTTTAAATAAGGAGATTATCATGGCAAAGCTTCGTCACGTCGCGATGTCGGTCAAGAATGTCGAGGAATCCGCCAAATTCTTCATGGAGGCGTTCGATTTTGAAAAGGTCGGCGAATCCGCCAATGGCGCCGTCTATCTGTCGGATGGCACGATCAACATCGCGCTGCTCAACCGCAAAGGCAAACCGCTCGGCTGGGAAGGCGAAGACGAATTCTACGGCATCGACCATTTCGGCATGTGGGTCGACGATGCGGAAGCGGCCTGCGCACAGGCCGAGGCCGCCGGCGCCACTCATGTCATGGGCAACAAGAGCGGTGATCCCAACAGCTTCTATGAAATCAAATATCGCACCCCCGAAGGCACCATCTTCGACATTACCGGCAGCGGCTGGCGCGGCGCGGTCAAGGACGTGAAACCGGCGGGGGATTAGCGCAGCGTCACTTACGAAGTTCGGACGGGCTGACAAACGCGGTTAGTTGCCCCGTCCCGACGCCAATCGATACCCAGTCGATTGAGAGATCTATAACAGCAACCGATGCCGGCGCCATCTGGCCGCCGCTGTAATCGCTGAGCTGCTCCGGGCCGACCAAACTGTCTAGCAGAGCCTCCAGACCCGGATTATGTCCAACGATCATGAGGCACTGGCTTTTGACCGGCGAGGTCTCGACAATGGCGAATAAATCCTCAATCGACGCCAGATACATCCGCCGGTCAAACCGGATGATATCCGGCTCCACACCACACGCCGCAGCCGCCAGCTCCGCCGTCGCGACCGCGCGGGCGGCCGGTGATGACAGGATGCGGCCCGGCAACAGCGACTTGTCGCCCAGCCATTTGCCGATGATTCCCGCGTCAGACTCGCCGCGGGCGGTGAGCATACGGTCGAAATCATCGATTCCGGCGCCAGTTTCCGCTTCGCCGTGGCGCAGGATAATAAGCTGCCGGTTGGCCATTTCGGTGTTCACTGTCTTTTCAGATCGGGCGCGCTCTGGCACAATAGCGGAACCATGAACGCCGCCTCAACGTCTATTACCGAAGAAACCCTCGCCGCCTATCAGCGCGATGGCGCGGTGCCGCTTTACGGCGTGTTCTCGGCCGAGTGGATTGAGCTGCTGCGGGACGGCGTCGAGCAGGCGATGGCCGATCCGGGGCCGACCTCGAAAGATTACGCCCCGGAAGGGAAAGGGCGGTTCTTCACCGACCATTTCATGTATCGCCGGATCGAGGCTTTCCGCAAATTCACCTTCGACTCCCCTGCCGGTGAAGCGGCTGCGCGTCTGATGGGGTCTTCGAAGGCCAATCTGTTCGATGAACATTTGCTGGTCAAAGAGCCGGGGACCGAAAACCCGACCTACTGGCATCAGGACCTCCCCTATTTTGAGGTCGCCGGGGCGCAAATCATCTCCTTATGGATCCCGCTCGACCCAGTGACAAAGGCGACCGGCACCATGAAAGTGGTCA
>JBLHKG010000381.1:0-3525 GCA_047619835.1 Alphaproteobacteria bacterium | reverse complement strand
GACGATTGTCATGTCGCTTGTCGAGTTCATCGGTGGTGTGGGCGACGTCGTCTGGGCGATGGCGCTCTGAGTTAGAGCTATCCCGCACAGGGCGGCGGCAATTAACGTCCGGTTCATATCGGATTCCTAAAGTTCAGAGTACAGAGTTAAGCCCATTTTCGCAGAACGATTGGAAAAATCCAACCGAAACGGCCTGCAATAAACGGAATGTGAGTCTCCCAGGCCGCTCTCAGGCCAATTTCAATTGCTTTTTAGCCATCCACTCGCGCCCAACGGCGAACGCCGTAATTGCAATGCCGGCAAGCTCGACATAGATAGCGTTCGGAAATGCTTCACTGGGAAGCAGGAGCATAATGCCGCCGGCAATAAAGGCTATTCGCATTACAAAATTGAGGGGTCTGACAAAATAGGCCTGGATCCCGCATGTCGTTACCCAGACGCCGGCAACGGCCGTCACAAAAGCCAGAAGAATATCCAGCCATTCGCCCTGCATGATCAGATTGGGGGACATGACGAACATCACCGGCACGACCAGTGCTGTCCAGCCGAGTCTGACTGATGTCACCGCGGTTGCCATCGGGTTTGCCCCGGCGAGATTGGCCGCGACAAAGGCTGCGATGGCAACTGGCGGAGTGATCAGCGAGACGATGCCGAAATAGAACACGTACATGTGTGCGGCCATTGGGTTGATGCCGAGTTTGACCAGCGGTGGCGCGGCGATAATCGCGACCAGCAGATAAATCGCCGTCGTCGGCATTCCCATACCCAGGATGATGCAGATCACCGCGGTCAAGGCGAGCAGGGCAGCGAGATTTCCTTCGCCGATGGTCACGAGGGCCTGTGTAAGGGCCTCGCCGAGACCGGTTGCGCCCAGAATGCCGATGATTACGCCTGCCATCGCGCCGATGATGACGATTTCACTGCCGCCCCGGACCCCGGTATCGCGGACAGCATAAATGATCTCGATCGGCTTCATGCGTTTGCCCTTGTAGCTGAAGATCCAGTTGATGATGACCACGGATGCGCCGGACCACAGGGCGGCGGTTTCGGGCGCACGGTTCATCCAGAACAGGGCATAAATCAGTACCGCAAAGGGAACCAGGAAAAACCAGCCTTCTTTCATGGTGCGGGCTAGGGGAGGAATCAGTTCTTCTGGAACCGGCAGAATATTATTTTTGGCCGCTTCCAGATCGGCGTAGATGAACACCGCCACGTAGTAAAGAATGGCCGGGATAACCGCCGCGATGACCACTTCGATGTAGCCAATCTCTAGAATTTCCGCCATCAGGAAGGCGGCAGCCCCCATGATTGGCGGCATGATCTGCCCGCCGGTGGACGCGACGGCCTCAAAGGCGCCTGCGACTTTCGGCTCGTAGCCGCCACGTTTCATCAACGGAATGGTGATCAGGCCTGTTGAGGCGACGTTGGAAACCGCAGTGCCTGAAATAGCGCCAAACAATCCCGAAGCGATGACGGCGATCTTGGCGGACCCGCCCCGGCTGCGGCCGAACAAGGCGGTGGCAATATTAGTGAACCATTCTGAGGCGCCTCCCTTGAGCAGAAGCTGTCCAAAAAACACGAAGGGTAGGACGACAATGACGACGATGGTGAGTGGCAAGCCGAGGATTGCGACGCTGTCGGCCGCAAGTGTCGATGTCAAATATTCGATTGACTTGTCACGGGCCTGAAAGAGCCCCGGAATATGATGGCCCAACAAGGCGTAGCCAATAAATGTAAGCATAATGAGGGTCAGGCTCCATCCAGCTGTGCGCCGGATGGCCTCGACAATCAGCGGGATCAAAATGCACCCAAGTAGCGCCGCTTCCGACCGTAAAACGAAGAGTTCCTCCTGCAGGGCAGGATAACGAATGGCTAGTGCAGCGCCTGCACCCACGGCAAGCAGCGACAAAATCCAGTCATAAAACGGAACGGTGGTCTTGGTGGCGCCGTTCCTGAACGGTGATTTGATAAAAACAATAGCGAGGCCCAGCCCGAGCGCTAAGGACATGCCTTGCTCAGTAAAAATTTCCCAACCCATGTCGGTGTGAATTTCTGAAGCAAAGAAGAGTGGGATCAGAGCCAACGCCCCTCCCAGCCATACGATTATCGTAGCTCCAAGACCCGTAATCTTTAGGTCTGTATCGCCTTCGCTGTGGGCGGATGCGATCTTTTGGGCAGCTTCTTCGGAAATTTCTTCGGCAGCCATCGGTAAATAATCCTCAGGAATTCGGATTGTAAATTAGGGTAAGACGGAGCGTAGCCCGCACCGTTATTGCGATGCGAGCTACGCCAATGGCTTATGGGGATGCGCTTTTAATTAGCGCTTCCAGAGGCCCTTTTCCTTATAGAGCTTTACGGCGCCGGGATGATATGCGTATCCCTGATCCTTCGGAGCGCGCTTTGCGCTGTAGCTCCTCCAGACGCCGCTGACCGCATGCAGGTCCTTAACACCTTCGACCATCGATTTAGCGACCTTGTAGACGACATCTGCAGGCACGCTTTTATTGGCGAACAGGACGAAGTCGTAGCCGATCAAAACAGCTGGCTCCCTGATTGCGACATAGGGCTTTCTTTTATTGACCAATTCAAATTTTCCGCCGCGAATGCTTTTGATGGCGGCCTTGGCAGCGGTCGTTTTAGTCGGGAAGCTAAGATAACGAACACCGCTTGGGATTTTTGCGTTCATGTCTTTGTTTGGGCCACCGCCGACACCGGCGATGGCAGCGGCAACTTTGCCTTGTTTGAACAGGTTCCAGTGTTGGGAAAGTCCGACAGCGGGTACCTTTTTCACATTCTTGTAGCTAAGCCCCGCTGTTCCCAACATGGCTTTAAAGAAGACGTCGAACAAGGGCGCGCCCTTGAAACCGGAGGCTATGCGCGTGCCCTTCAGATCTGCGACCGAACGAATTTTTGAATCGTTCTTTACCAACAATCCGGTGCGGAACCGCATCAAGGTCGTGACCAGCCGAAGGTTTTTGTAGGGGCGCTTCGAAAGAGCACGGCCATCCTTGGCCATTGCATACTGGATCATGTTGGAGACGCCGAATTCGAGTTCACCGGCATTCACGACCGGAATATATTTCTGTGTGCCGCCCATGACCTGACGCCGCATCTTGAGAATCGATTTACCAGAGACCGTGCTTGAGATTGCCGTGGTCATTGCTGCAACCATGGAGCTCTTGGTGCTGCCGATCCCGACCGTCTGCGCGCTTGCCGCCGTTGCTGCGAGCGCGGTCGCAGTTGAAATCAATAAAACCCTGCTGAACATGTTATCGTCCTTTTCTGTTTAATAATGCCTGACCAAAAACACGTGATTAGACCCCAATATTCCCTCACCACGCTATTCAGAACAGATGCTAGCCTATTTTGAAGTCGGTTTGAAGGGGCAAGACCAGCGTCGTCCCTCATATCTATTTGATTAGCTGGCGACAGGAATTGACCAGCCCGGGCAGTGACAGGCGGTCCGGGAACAGATCATCCGGATCTTCTGCCTCATGACGGATCGAGAGTGCGCGGTCAAGAAGG
>JBLHKG010000380.1:0-3526 GCA_047619835.1 Alphaproteobacteria bacterium | reverse complement strand
TGCGCACGGTTGAGTGGATGAAAGGCTGGGGCTTCCTGGAAACCATGGAGAGCGAGTCCGACCTCGTAAACCTGGAGGTGCAGGAGCACGGCTATCAGCGGGCGCCGGAGGAAGTCGAGTTGGAATCGAAGGGCGTTTAATCACGGTCTACTCTCAAAGCGGGCCCTAGGAAGGGCCCGCTCCTCTCCGCTGGTGTAGTCGCTGATGACCTTGAATTTGGTCCCGAGCAGGTTATTGAGCAGGAATCGGGTCTTATTCGCAGTCGATCTTCTTCCCCAGAGAAGCCTGTTGGGTGAAATTACAACTCATCCCAACTTTAAGCGCTGCCGGGCCCGCCTTCTTGCCGTCGACCAGGATCTTGGTGTGACCGGCCCTGACGCGGATCTGGCCCGTGGATTTTTCACCTGTGGCGTCCTCGCCCTCCCACGAAACCCGGCGATTGCCGCTTTGCAGCCGGGTGATCTCGCCGGGGTTGGTCTCGATCTTGATCACCGCCTTGTAGATGCGGAGCTTTGAGCGGTCAGTCTGGGCCTTCACCGCCGCCGCAATGATGGCTTTGGGGTAATCGTAGAGCCTTGAAATTGTGTTTTGGACGACAGTCCCATCGACCCAGTTTACTTCCAGCTTTTGCCGGCTGGCGTCTTTGAGAAAGGCGGCGTCTTTCATGGTCCTGGCGAACGCGTCCCGCAGCGCCTTGCCCCGCGCCTTGGGCACGTCAGGGCCGATCATGTAAGGGCGGCCCCAGAGCTGGCGCGAAAAGATCAGCTTGAGGGTCTGCAGATCCTCCTTGCTGGTGGCAAAATCCGTCACCAATGGCACATCCGACATTGCGGGATGTTTGGCGGTCGACAGCTGCGCCAGAAGTTTAATCCGCTTGTCCGCCAACCATTCGGGACGCGTTGAGCTGATCGAGGCCCACGACCAGGCGCAGCGCCCCTCAAGCACGCCGCTTTCCATCGCCGCATTGATGTCGTTGCCGCTGGGGTAACCGGTCATCAGCTTGAGTTTTGTGCCGAGGATATTATTGAGAATTAGCGGGAAGCTGTCGGTGTCGGATCCGGCGCCGGTACCGCCCATAATGGCGCCCCTTGTCGTGAGATCGCTCCAGAAAGAGACCGGCACCGTGTGCCAGACCACACAGACATTGACCTCATGATTCATCGAACCGAGCCAGGTAAATTTACGCCCGTCATATTTGGCCCTGGTGTTGCCGAACAAGGGCTCGGTCGGGATGGCGCGACCGACATTGGCGATCACCGTGCCGTCCTGCCGCAGACCCTTATAGACCCCGTTGGCGAGCAGCAGGCTGCCGGCGCCGGGACGATTCTTGACAATAATGCGCGGCGTGCCGGGAATATGGCGCGCGAGATGGCGGGCGAGGGTCCGTGAATAGCGATCATAACCGCCACCGGCGCGATAGCCGACATAGAGGGAGATTTCCTTGCCCTTGTAGAAATCCTCGATTTCACCGGCCGTTGCCGGGGGCAGGGCGGCGAGACCGGATAGCAGAAGACCAGCGCCAATTGTCAGGACAATGTTTCTCATGGCTCCTGCCGGGAGTCGCTCTGTGTGGTGACGAAGGCGAACATGGCCGCCGCAATGAATACCGCGGAGAACCAGAAAATCGGGCGCAGCATGCCCTGGTCAAGCATCCAGCCGAACAGGATCGGCACCGCGAAGGACGCGCCCATCAGACCGCTCGACAAAAACCCCATCACCTTGCCCATCGAGCCGTCTGGCGTCACCTGGCGGATCAGCAGGTCACGGGTCGGCAGAAGCAACCCCTGCAGGAAGCCTGATGCAGTAATCGCCGCGAATACTCCGGTTTCCGACATTGTAACGGTGCCGACCAGTGCGATGAGCAGGGCGGCTATGCCCAATGTCACAAAGGCCGTCACCCGTCGAATTCCGAACCGGTCGGCGATAAAACCGCCGGCGACGATTCCGAGGGCCGTTCCCATCAAAAAACCGGTAAGGGCGATATTGGCGGTGGTCAGCGGGGTTTCAAACAGCAGCCCGACGGCGGTGACGAAGTAGAGCTTGATGCCGGTAAAGCCCAGCGTCAGCAGAACGAAGAACAGCAGGCACATCATGATCGGGAAAGAAAACAGCAGCTTCATCCCGTCGGAAAGGCCCGCATTGTGGGCGTTGTCCCTGGCATCCGCAGTGAAAGCCATGGCCCGCTCCAGCACATGCTGTTGCGACCAGAGATAAAGCGCGAAGCCGAAGCCAAACAGCCCGACGGCGTGAAACGCGCCGCGCCAGCCCCAGAGTTCAGCCAGCCCGAGCATGATGAAGGGCGTGATGGCAAACCCCAGATTGCCGCTAAACAGATGAACGCTGAAGGCCCGGCCCAGTCGGCTGCGGTCCACCGATGCGGCCAGAATGGCGTAATCGGCGGGATGGAACACGGTGTTGGCGAGCCCGGCGAGCGCGTAGAGCGAAAGAATCTGCCAATAACTCTGGGAAAAGCCCATCAGTCCAATGCAGACGGTCTCGATCAGCAGCCCCCACACCAGCAACCGAACCGCGCCGATCCGATCGACCAGAAACCCCACCGGGGTCTGGAAAATAAACGCCGAAAACGAAAACGCGCCGAGCACGACGCCAAACCCGAGATAGCTGGCCTCGATATCGGCCTTGAGCAGGATGAGAATGGGCGGGATCACCAGAAAATAAAAATGGCTCAGCATGTGGCCAAAGCTGACCAGACCGATGATTTTGGTGTCGCGCGCGACGGGAATGGCAATCTGCGCCATGGGCAGGCAGATCCGATCCTGAACTGGATTATGGGGACACAAGGATAGGCCAACAGCGGGCCGAATCAAACTGTGATGTCTCCCTCCCTTGACCCGGTGCCCATAGCTGCGGCAGAGTCGCGCGGTTCAGGGAAAATACAGGATAATCGCCATGTTCGACGGCACACCCGACAATCTGGCCCAGCTCATTGAGCCGGGGAGGGTTCATCGCAGCGTCTATACCGACCCGGATATCTTCAATCTGGAAATGGAGCGCATCTTCGGCCGCGCCTGGATCTTTGTCGGCCATGACAGCCAGGTCCCGAATGAGGGCGACTACGTCACCACCGATATCGGCCAGCAGCCAGTCATCCTGATCCGGCATCGTGACGGCGATGTGCATGTGCTGCTCAATCGCTGCGCCCATCGCGGCCCGAAGGTCTGCATGGAGGCAAGCGGCAATGCACGGAGCCTCACCTGTATTTATCACGGCTGGAGCTACGACACCGACGGGGCGTTGATCGACGTCACCATGCCGGAGGGGAGCGCGAAGGATTTCGACAAATCGAAATTCGGTCTGGCCCGAGCGCCTCGTATCGGGCGCTATCGCGGCTTTATCTTCGCAAGCCTGGCGGCAACGGGTCCCAGCTTTGAGGAATTCCTCGGGCCGATGAAGGCCAATATCGACGATCTGGTGAACCGCGCGCCCGAGGGTGAAATTCTGCTCGATGCCGGTCATCACCGGTATTTCTTCCGCGGTAACTGGAAACTGCAGGTCGAGAATGTTC
>JBLHKG010000379.1:0-3542 GCA_047619835.1 Alphaproteobacteria bacterium | reverse complement strand
GCAATCTGATCCCGCAGGAAATGGTGACCATCTCGACCCCCTGGAAGGGCTGGGACGATGCGATGGCGTGCCGCGAAGCCTGGTTGACCAACCTTGCGATGCTGCATTTCACCTATTCGGCGATCAACCCGGTGGCGGTTAAATCGCTGATGCAGGCGGTCGGACTGCCGGCCGGGCCATTGCGCAAGCCTTTAAAGCCCATTGGGCCCGATCATCTGGCGCGCGGTCTCGATATCTGCCGTGAGCTGGGGCTCGACCGCAAATATGGCTTTAACCTGCCGCAAATGCGTTCAGCCGCCGAATGAGCGGGCATTAAGGTGAATTCCGCCTAGGCGAAAATTCATGGCGTTCGCCAAGAAAAGTGGAAAGGATCGCGGAGAAAAACCCCGCCGTAAAATGACGCCGCCCAAGATGACGGAACGGCGGTTGCGCAATATAGCGGTCTATTACTGCCAGCGTTATCTGGTCTCGGAAGCCAAGCTGCGGGACTATCTGTCGACCCGGCTTTACCGCGAAATGCAGGATGCGGAAGAACGCGTCGCAATGGCGGAACATATCCCGGAGATCGCCGCACGGCTGGCAGAGGCCGGGCTGGTCAATGACCGCGAGGCTGCATCGTCAAAACTACGCTCGGCGCTCCGTGCGGGCTACGCAACAGGCGCCGCGATCAATAATGCGGCGCGATCATCGCATGTCGATAAGCAGACCGTCGAAGCACAGCTCGCCTCTGCTCTCACCGAAGCGCTGCCGGAAATGGAAGACGAGGATCGTGACCCGGCGGAGGATGGTGCAAAAATGGCCCGCCTCGCCCTAAAGCGGGCCCGACGTGGCCCTTTTCGCGGCAATCAGGGCGATGAAAAGACGAATACGCGCGATATCAACTGGCTGCTGCGCCGGGGGTTCCGCTTCGATGACATCCGCAAGGCGATGAACGTCGATTTAGACGATATAGACGATAGCTAGGCCTTGCCCCCTCCTGCCCTCTCGCTGTACACGATGCGCCATGGCGCCCCCCCTTTTGATCCTGCGGAATATCACCCTGAGTTTTGGCGACAGCGATCTGCTGAGCGGTGCTGAGTTGATTGTGTCCGAAGGCGACCGTTTGTGCCTTGTCGGGCGCAACGGATCGGGCAAATCGACCCTTCTGAAGATCGCTGCGGGACAGGTTGAGGCCGACGATGGCGAACGCTATGTCGATCCCGGCGCGACGATGCGTTATCTGCCGCAGGAGCCGGATCTGACCGGCTATGAGACGACGCTTGCCTATGCCATGGGGGGCCTTGCCGAGGGCGACGATACGTACCGCGCGCAATATCTGTTGGCCCAGCTGGGCCTGACCGGTGAGGAACACCCGGCCTCCCTGTCCGGCGGAGAAGCGCGCCGCATTGCTCTTGCGCGCGTCCTTGCCTCCGAACCCGACATATTGTTTCTCGATGAGCCGACCAATCATCTCGATCTGCCGGCAATTGAATGGCTGGAGCAGGAACTCGCAAACACCCGTTCCGCGCTGGTGCTGGTCAGCCATGACCGGCGCTTCCTGGAAACCCTGTCGCGCAAGACGGTCTGGCTGAATGCCGGGGTGACGCATCGGCTCGACAGGGGCTTCGCCGCCTTTGAGCCGTGGCGTGATAGCGTGATCGAACAGGAAGAACGCGCCCGGCACGAGCTCAACCGCAAAATTTCGGTTGAGATGGACTGGTTGCATAAAGGCGTCACCGCGCGGCGCAAACGCAATCAGGGCCGTCTGCGGGCGCTCCACGTGCTACGTGCCGAGCGGCGTGACCAGGTGGCATTTACTGGCAACGTCAAGCTGACCACCACCGAAGGCGCCCGCGCGGGAAAGCTCGCCATTGAGGCCAAATCCATTGCCAAATCCTATGACGGCCCGTCGCTGGTCAAGGATTTTTCGATCCGCATCCAGCGCGGCGAGCGGATCGGCATACTCGGTCCCAACGGCGCCGGGAAAACCACGCTGTTGAACATGCTGACCGGCGCGCTTGCCCCCGATAGCGGCTCGGTCCGCCTCGGCACCAATTTGCAGATGGTGACACTCGACCAGCGCCGTGAAAGCCTTGATCCAGACTGTACCTTGTCGGATGCCCTGACCGGCGGCGGCAACACCGTCGATGTCGGTGGTGAGACCCGCCATGTGATTGGCTATATGAAGGATTTCCTGTTCAAGCCCGAACAGGCGCGGACGCCGGTCGGTGTGCTGTCGGGCGGCGAACGCGGCCGCCTGATGCTGGCGCGCGCATTGGCCCGCCCGTCCAACCTGCTGGTGCTGGACGAGCCGACTAACGATCTCGATCTCGAGACGCTGGATCTTCTGCAGGAAATGCTTGCCGATTATGATGGCACCGCGCTGGTGGTGAGCCATGATCGCGACTTTCTCGACCGCGTGGTAACGGCGGTGATTGCGGCCGAAGGAAACGGGAAGTGGATTGTTTACGCAGGCGGTTACAGCGACATGGTCGTCCAGCGCCGCGGGCTAGAGGCAGGAGGCCCGACAGAGGCTAAATCATCAGGCCTTCGTCAGGCGCTGCCAAAGACAAGAAAGACTGCCGTAAAGGCCGGTAAACTCTCCTTTACGGATAAGCATTTGCTGAAAACGCTGCCGACCAGAATGGACGAATTTCGCACCCAAATTGAAGGCTACAATGCGGCTCTGGCCGAGAATGGCCTGTTCGAACGTGACCGGACAGCGTTCGAATCCACAGCGCAAAAGCTGCGTGAGACGACAGCGGCGCTGGAGGCCGCAGAAGAGCAGTGGCTGGAGCTTGAACTCAAGCGGGAAGCACTTGAAGGCAACTGACAGCGGGGCTTTCGTCAATGCCTCCTTCCCTTGTTTAGCCAAGTTCGGTAAGCAACAGAGTGCTGATGGTTGATTGACCGCTGCGCTGTTTCGTCATTCCGAGGTCAGGATTATGCCCGCACGTACCGGCAAACAATATCTGGAAGGGCTTCGGAGCCCGCGCGAAATCTGGATGGATGGCCAGCGAATCTCTGATGTGGTCGACCATCCGGGACTGGCCGGCGCGGCACAGGCGGTTGCGGATGTGTTCGATCTCCAGCATGACGCAGCCGATATCTGCCTAGCCCCCGATCCGGAAACCGGTGAGCCGATTAATATCAGCCATATCGTGCCGCGGTCTGCGGATGATCTCATGCGCCGCCATCGCTGCCTGGAAAAAATCGCCCAATATTCGGTTGGGCTGATGGGGCGGACGCCCGATTATCTCAATGTCACCTTTGCCGGGTTTGCCGGCGATATCGATGCCTGGGCGGCGCATGACAACGAGCAGGGGGCTGCCTATCTGACCGCCTATCAGAAACAGCTGGCGCGCGAGGATTGGGCACTGACCCATGCCATCGTGTCACCCGCCGCCGACAAGGGCAAAGGTGAAATCCCCCGGCCAGGCGAAACTGTCACACTGCGTAAAGTCTCCGATAGTGAAGCGGGAATCGTGGTCCGGGGCTCGCGGGCGCTGGCGACGCTGGCCCCGTTTGCCGATGAGATCGCGATCTATCCGCGCCTCCCTCTG
>JBLHKG010000378.1:0-3547 GCA_047619835.1 Alphaproteobacteria bacterium | reverse complement strand
GCCGGCGCCGCAGGCCAGGTCATCCAGGCCTTCGGCAATTTCGTGATGGGCGGTAATTTCATTATCGGAATTATCGTTTTCGTGATTCTGGTATTGGTGAACTTCATCGTCATTACGAAAGGCTCTGGCCGTATCGCGGAGGTCGCCGCAAGGTTCAGCCTCGATGCGTTACCCGGCAAACAGATGGCCATCGACGCCGATCTCTCCGCCGGGCTGATTACCGAGGACGATGCCCGGGAGCGGCGCAAGAAATTAGAAGAAGAGTCGAGCTTTTTCGGCGCCATGGATGGTGCGGCGAAGTTCGTACGCGGCGATGCAATCGCCGGCCTGCTGATCACCCTTATCAACATTATCGCCGGCATGGTCATCGGCATGGGTCAGCAAGGTCTGACCATGGGCGAGGCCGCGGAAGCCTATACGCTGCTGACCGTGGGCGACGGTCTGGTATCGCAAATTCCGGCGATTATCGTGTCGGTCGCCGCCGGTATGGTGGTCACCAAGGCCGGTATTTCCGGCAGCGCCGAAAAAGCGTTGTTCGGGCAACTGTCCGGCTATCCCGCCGCGCTCGGCGTCAGCTCCTTTCTGCTGGTTTGTCTGGCCCTGTTGCCGGGCATTCCGATGGTGCCTTTCTTGGCGCTCGCCGGCGCGACTGGCGGTGGCGCCTGGCTCATTACGCAACGGCGTCAAAACGTAATTGATGACGGTGAGGCAGCCGACGCCGCAGAAGCCGCTGCAGCACCCGCCGTTGAAGAACCCATTTCGACGGCCCTGCAAATAGATCAGATCAGACTGGAGCTGGGCTACGGGTTGCTGGCCATGATCAATTCGGAAAAGGGCCAGCGCCTGACCGACCAGATTCGCGCCTTGCGCCGGCAGCTGGCGACCGAAATGGGTTTCATCCTGCCGGCGGTACGCATCCAGGATAATATGCAATTAGGCCCTACGACTTACATCGTGCGGGTCAAGGAAATCGAAGCGGGCCGCGGCGAAGTGCGCCCGAATATGTTGCTGGTCATGGATCCGCGCGGCGACGCCATTACCCTGCCCGGCGAGGAAACCGTCGAGCCGACATTCGGTCTACCGGCAATGTGGGTGAGCGAACCGAACAAGGAAGAAGCCCTCTTCCGTGGCTATACGGTGGTCGATCCGCCGACCGTGATTACCACTCATTTGACTGAATCCGTCAAAGACAACATGGCGGAAATGCTGTCATACGCCGAAACCCAGCGGCTCCTCGACGAGCTCGATAAGGAACATCAAAAGCTGGTCTCCGATCTGGTGCCGAACCTCATTACGGTCGGCGGTATCCAGCGCGTCCTGCAAAACCTGCTCGCCGAACGGGCGTCGATACGCGATCTCGCGACCATACTCGAGGCGATCAACGAAGCCTGCGCGGCGACGCGAAACGTTTCTGTTATTACCGAGCATGTGCGCTCGCGACTGTCGCGCCAGCTCAGCGATGCTTACATCAACGACGAGGGATATCTGCCGATCGTCACCCTCTCGCCGAACTGGGAGCAGGCTTTTGCCGAATCGCTCATCTCCGACGGCGACGATGTGCACCTGGCGATGGCCCCCTCGCGCCTGCAGGATTTCATCACCGCGGTTCGCGCCGAGTTCGACAAGCACGCGATGAGCGGCGACACACCAGTATTTTTAACCAGCCCCACTGTGCGGCCCTATGCACGCTCGTTGATCGAAAGGTTCCGCCCGCAAACGACGGTCCTTTCCCAAAATGAGATCCATCCTAAAGTTCGTATCCGCACACTCGGAGTGGTCTAGATAGGAGGCGGCATGAGTCAGACGGTTACATCCTCTGTCACCTCTCTGCCGGTGGCATCTACGGGTCCAACGGCCTCGGCCAGTAATGGCAACACCAGCGGCGCCGGGTCGGGAACAATCCTGCTTCCCCATCCCTCGCCCAGCCTATCGGCACAGGCAGCCGGACAACTGATTCGCGCCGTCGTCGTGGGACCGACCGCCGACGGCAAAGTTATCGTCGACACCCGTTACGGCAAGTTCACCCTGGCGTTGGAAAACATACCGTCGCCGGGCAGTGTTTTACAGTTGCAGATCGTCAAACCCGGGACACCGGTGGAATTGCGCCTCGTCGGTGCGCAAGAGCAGGCGCCGCCGGCCCCAACGTCGGCCATAATCCGCCTGCCCCAGCCGCCGCCTGGCCTGTTGACCCTGAGCAATGGCGCGATATTTCGCGGCGTGGTCATCAATCCCTCGCTCGAGGGTAGGACAATCGTCGACACAAGATTCGGCCAGCTCTCCCTGGCGCTGACGAACGCGCCGGCAAATGGCAGTTCACTCCAGTTTCAGATCGTAAAAACTGGCATCCCTCTCGAAATACGTTTGGTAAGTACAGACGCCCCTACGACCGGCCAGCTTTCATCCACTAAGGGTGGCGCCTTGGCGCCCGGCGATACCGTCGTTGGCCGCTTCGCCCCCACAACCGGTGGTGCGGCGACAACGCCCAACGGACTGAACGCCGGCGGTTTTCACGCAAGAATTGTCGCGATTCACACGGCCTCCCCCGCCGCGACGACGGCCGGCAATGAAGCAATTGTAACTGGACGCGTGGTTGCCTCCCAAACCGGCGGTCCGACGGTAATCGAAACAGCGGCTGGCAGGATCACCCTGCCGTCCACGGGCGGCAGCCTTGCCGGTCGGTTTGTGACGCTGCAGATTCTGGCAGAGCCTGGGACCGTTCTGCCGACCAATCCCAGCACAGCGTATCAACGGTCCTTGATGAGTTTATCCCACAACTGGACAGCGCTGGCAGATGTTATCGACGCCGCGACGGCCAGCAATCCTCAAATCGCCGCACAATTCACCGCCACTGCAGTTCCCAACACCGGCGTCACGCTTACCGCCGGTATGGCGTTATTCCTGGCTATATTGACCCGGGGACAGATGCCCGAGTGGCTGGGGCCCGATGTGGTTCGCCTGATGGCGAGCACAAATCGCCAAGCGCTGCTCAGCCAGCTCGGCGACGATTTTAGCCAAATCGTGCGCCTCGCGAGCGAGCCCACCAACAGCGAATGGCGGGTCGCTATGCTGCCACTGCTGCACGATGGCGCGTTGCAGCAAATTCGGTTGTACCTTCGCGAACGCCAAGGCGGCGGCGAACAGGGCGATAAAAACCTCGGCACCCGCTTTGTCATCGAAGCTTCGCTCAGCCATCTCGGGAGCATTCAGCTAGATGGTCTGGTGCGCCCGGCCCGGTTCGACCTGATGGTACGAACCCAAGCCCCCCTGCCGCGAAATATGCGCACCGAGATAGCGGCGCTGTTCGCACAGGCCAACGAAGAATTCGGTGTGCAGGGATGGATTAACTTTCAAGTACAGTCGCGGTTTCCCGTCGATCCCGTCGATGAACTATCGGAACACGCTGTTGGGGTGTACGCCTAGGCCCGGCTCCGCTGTATCAGGAACTGCCCGGCTCCCGCGCCCGCCGGTATACTGTCATGCCGACATCGTCCAAGAATGCCTGCTCGCGCCGGGCCTCGTCCGCCGCTTCACGCTGGTCGGCAAACGA